>NZ_RHFJ01000178.1:0-203 GCF_003718675.1 Marichromatium sp. AB32 | reverse complement strand
CGCGCCCGAGGACCTCGGCCCAGATCGCGGCGAGGGCCTGTTCGAGCGGCCCCCGGGGCGGGGTGCGCGCGCCTGCGGCGTCGAGCGCGTCGAGCCGGGCGGCGAGCGCGCGGCGATCGACCTTGCCGTTGGCGCTGAGATCGAGCCGTTCGAGCGGCAGGATCGAGGTCGGGATCATGTACTCGGGCAGGCGCTGGGCGAGG
>NZ_RHFJ01000177.1:0-222 GCF_003718675.1 Marichromatium sp. AB32 | reverse complement strand
CCAGCCCCGAGAGGATCATCGCCCCGATCCGGCCCACACTCGGCCGGTCGGCCAGGGTCACGAAGGGCACCCCCATGTAGAGCGATTCGAGCAGCGTCGTCCCCGAGTTGTGCGGGAAGCAGTCGAGTCCGATGTCCATGCCCCGCAACACGTCCCACGGCGGGGAGTGATAGCCGATCTCCAGGCGCTCGCCGCCGATCCCGTGCGCGGCGAAGCGCTCGG
>NZ_RHFJ01000176.1:0-222 GCF_003718675.1 Marichromatium sp. AB32 | reverse complement strand
CTTGTATCTTGCCACCCCGTGGTGGTTAGCTCCCACCGCGCGAGATTGAGGCAGCTCGATTGCGCCTGAAGGCCTGGACCTTGTCGCTAAGACCAAGCCCTCGATCTCTCTTCTCATGCCAGTCTCGACACTGAACGGTATCCAAGGGGCGAACCCTGCATGGACAAGGCGAGTGGGTATGAGGACTGGCCCAGGATCAAGGAGTGGACGACGATGATGTCT
>NZ_RHFJ01000175.1:0-228 GCF_003718675.1 Marichromatium sp. AB32 | reverse complement strand
CAGGGTCGAGCTGAGTTTCAATCCTTGTTGTAGTGGATTGAGCATTGCGGCTGGTGCGCGGGGCGCATGCTCGCGCCTTCACCGTGGCGTTTCAATCCTTGTTGTAGTGGATTGAGCATTGCGGCCAAGTTTGCCCTTTCGTACGCCAGGTAGGTAGTCGCGTTTCAATCCTTGTTGTAGTGGATTGAGCATTGCGGCCGGCCGCAAGCAGCCGCTTTGTCAGGGTCG
>NZ_RHFJ01000174.1:0-240 GCF_003718675.1 Marichromatium sp. AB32 | reverse complement strand
TGACGCTCCCAAGGCCCTCTCCTACGCTTCTCCCAACACCCCCAGCGGAGATGCCCCATGACTCGTCCCCGCGCCGCGCTCGTCTCCTTGTCCGATACGCCTAAAAACGTAAAGGACACCCACTTACCGTTGACGCTCCCAAGGCCCTCTCCTACGCTTCTCCCAACACCCCCAGCGGAGATGCCCCATGACTCGTCCCCGCGCCGCGCTCGTCTCCTTGTCCGATACGCCTAAAAACGT
>NZ_RHFJ01000173.1:0-252 GCF_003718675.1 Marichromatium sp. AB32 | reverse complement strand
GCCTCGCTCGTCTCACTCTCTGATACGCCTTGGTACCACCTCGTCACGCGCTGCGTACGGCGGGCCTATCTCTGTGGCTTCGATCGGTTGACCGGACGGAGCTTCGAGCATCGGCGCGGCTGGGTGGTGGAAGAAAAGGACACCCACTTACCTTTGACTTCCCTCCCCACCTCACCTACCTTCCCTTCATCACCCCTCGCGGAGAGACCTCATGACTCGTCCCCGCGCCTCGCTCGTCTCACTCTCTGATAC
>NZ_RHFJ01000172.1:0-253 GCF_003718675.1 Marichromatium sp. AB32 | reverse complement strand
ACGCAGTGCGTCAACGATCTGCTGCTCGCTGTACTTGCTCTTGCGCATGTGGGCTCTCCTCTGCTCGGCCACCATCATGCCCTCGGTCTCTACTTTTCGCTGGACCTATTTTTGGGGAAGGGGACAGGACATCCCTGGAACCACAAGCGGGTCTGGCGGGTGTATTGCGCGCTCAAGCTCAATCTGCGGCGTCGGCGCAAGCGGCTCCGGGCGCTCCGCCCGCCGCAACCGCTGGTGCAACCGATCCGTCCCA
>NZ_RHFJ01000171.1:0-254 GCF_003718675.1 Marichromatium sp. AB32 | reverse complement strand
GACGCAGTGCGTCAACGATCTGCTGCTCGCTGTACTTGCTCTTGCGCATGTGGGCTCTCCTCTGCTCGGCCACCATCATGCCCTCGGTCTCTACTTTTCGCTGGACCTATTTTTGGGGAAGGGGACACCCACGCTCGATCGTTGGCGCACACCCGAGGCCATCCTCACCGACCTCCAGCAACTCCGCTTCCTACCCTTCTACTACCACTACTACAGCAGCGAGAGCGGCGCCCTGGTCAGTCTGGTGCTCAACC
>NZ_RHFJ01000018.1:0-60244 GCF_003718675.1 Marichromatium sp. AB32 | reverse complement strand
ATCTCCAACCGGTCGCTGACAGTGAATGGTGAGTGGCGCTATCGTCGAGGCCGTCCCTCCACTGGCGGCTGGCCGCTGATGGCTGGCCGCTTGAATCCCTTCGCGCCCTTGGCGGCTTTGCGGTTTCAATCTCCTGGTCGCTGGTCGCTGGTCGCTGGTCGCTGGTCGCTGGTCGCTGGTCGCTGAACCCCTGATGGGCGCGCTGCGCTTTGTTCATCCTAGGGTGTGGCGGGGCGTCGTTCCATTGGCGACGGCGGGAGAGAACGCCTGCTGGCGGCTGGATGCCGATGGCTGGAGGCTGACTTGCGGCCGCTTCCGTCCACGCAGGTGCTTGGCCGTCTGTTAAACTTAACGGCTTCGCTCGAAAAGACCCAATTTGCTATGAGCCATACCGGCCTGAACACGACCGAGGAGATCATCGCCGAGCTGCGCGCCGGGCGCATGGTGGTGATCATGGACGACGAGGATCGCGAGAACGAGGGCGATCTGCTGCTTCCGGCCGACTGTGTCACCCCTGAGGCGATCAACTTCATGGCCAAGTACGGTCGCGGGCTGATCTGTCTGACCCTCACCCGTGAGCGCTGCGAGCAGCTGCGTCTGGCGCCGATGGTCAACGACAACCAGGCCCCGCACGCGACCGCCTTCACCGTCTCGATCGAGGCCGCCCGGGGCGTCACCACAGGCATCTCCGCAGCCGATCGTGCGACCACGGTGCGCGCCGCGGTCGCGCCTGACGCGACCGAGCGCGATCTGGTGCAGCCCGGACACATCTTTCCGCTGATCGCCCAACCCGGCGGGGTGCTGGTGCGCGCCGGTCATACCGAGGCCGGCTGCGATCTCGCCCGGCTCGCCGGTTTCACCCCGGCGGCGGTGATCGTCGAGGTCCTCAACGAGGACGGCACCATGGCGCGCCGCCCCGATCTCGAGCGCTTCGCCGAGACCCACGGGCTGAAGATCGGCACCATCGCCGATCTCATCCACTATCGGGTGCGCAACGAGCGCGCGGTGGTGCGCGAGAGCGGCTGCGAGCTGCCCACGCCCTACGGGACCTTCAAGCTGCACGCCTATCGCGACAGCATCGATCACGAGCTGCACCTGGCGCTGACCCTCGGCGAGATCGATCCGGAGCACCCCACCCTGGTACGGGTGCACCTGCAAAACAGCCTCTGCGATCTGTTCGAGGCCGATCACGGCGCCTGCGGCTGGCCGCTGCGCGACGTGATGCGTCAGGTCGGCGAGGCCGGCGAGGGGGTGATCGTGGTGCTGCGCAACCGCGATCGAGCCGAGGATCTGCTGGCGCGGATCAAGGATTTCGATTTCCATGACCGTGACGACGAGGTGCCGCCGCGCCGGCAGCAGGACGGTCATACGCTGCGCACCTTCGGTATCGGCGCGCAGATCCTCGCCGATCTCGGCGTGCGCAAGATGCGCGTGATGAGCGCGCCGAAGTCGATGCATGCCATCTCCGGGTTCGACCTGGAGGTGGTTGAGTACACCGGTGGTCGCCAATCCTGAGAGGACAAACCGAGATGACCATTCATACCATCGAAGGCACCATGCGTGCCGATGGCGCCCGCTTCTGTCTGCTGGTGGCGCGCTGGAACAACTTCGTCGTCGATAGCCTGGAGCGGGGCGCGATCGACGCGCTGCGTCGTCACGGTGTCGAGGAGTCGGACATCACCATCGTGCGCGTGCCCGGTGCCTTCGAGATGCCGGTGGCCGCCGAACAGATCGCCACGCGCGGCGGTTTCGACGCCATCGTCGCCCTCGGCGCGGTGATCCGTGGCGGCACCCCCCACTTCGAGTACGTCGCCAACGAGTGCGTCAAGGGGCTCGCCCAGGTCGGTCTCAGCCACCGGCTGCCGATCGCCTTCGGCGTGCTCACCGTCGACAGCATCGAGCAGGCGATCGAGCGTGCCGGCACCAAGGCCGGCAACAAGGGCGCCGAGGCCGCGCTCTCGGCGCTGGAGATGGTCTCGCTGGCACGGCAGTTCGACTGAAATGGTGAGTCCACGCACCCAGGCGCGTCGCTATGCGGCGCTGGCCCTCTACCAGTGGCGTCTCACCGGTGAGGACCCGATGGCGATCAAGCGCCACATGCTCGATGACCCGGATTGGCTCGATGCCGTCTCGGCATCGCTGCAGGGCATCGATGAGGACGAGACGCTGGCCTCGGCGCACCGTTTTCGCTTCAACCTCGAGCTGTTCGAGCAGCTGCTCGCCGGGGTCCCCGAGCGCATCGAGCCGATCGACGCCCAGCTCACCCGCTTTCTCGATCGCCCGATCGAGCAGGTCGATCCGGTGGAGCTGGCGATCCTGCGTATCGGCGCCTTCGAGATCCTGTTCTCGGCGGCGATCCCCGACGGGGTGGCGATCAACGAGGCCGTCGAGCTCACCAAGTTGCTCGGCGCCCACGAGGGCCACAAGTACGTCAACGGCGTACTCGACAAGATCGCCCGTCATCAGGCGGTGGCGCGGCGCGCCGCCGAACGTCCCGACGGTGACGGCTGAACCCGGCGCCGAGTTCGCGCTGATCGGGGCGCACTTCGCCGGGCTCGGCGCGGCACGCGAGGATGTGCTGCTCGGGGTCGGCGACGACTGCGCCCTGCTGCGGGTGCCGCCGGGGCAGTCGTTGGCCGTCAGCCTCGACACCCTGGTCGCCGGCGTCCACTTCTTCCCCGACTGCGATCCCCACGCGCTCGGTCACAAGACCCTGGCGGTGAGCCTCAGCGATCTCGCCGCGATGGGCGCGGAACCCGCCTGGGCGACCCTGGCGCTGACCCTCCCTGCCTCCGATCCGGCGTGGCTCGCGGCCTTCGCCGCCGGGCTCGGCGAGCTGGCTTGCGCCCACGGCGTGCGGCTGGTCGGTGGCGACACCACTCGGGGGCCGTTGACCATCACCCTGCAGCTCCAGGGGCTGGTGCCGTCCGAGGCGGCGCTGCGTCGTGATGGCGCATGTGCGGGCGATCGCATCTGGGTCAGCGGCACCCTGGGCGACGCGGCGCTGGCGCTCGTCGAGCTGCAGGCCGGTCGCGATCCCGATCCGGCGCTGCGCGCGCGGCTCGAACGTCCGACCCCGAGGGTCGCGCTCGGGCGCGGGTTGCGCGGCATCGCCAGCGCCGCGATCGATCTCTCCGATGGGCTCGTCGCCGACCTCGGGCATGTGCTCGCTGCCTCCGGCGTCGGCGCCGAGCTGCAGCTCGGCGCGCTGCCGCTCGGTGAGGCGGTGGCCGCGCGCGCGGACTGGTCGCTCGCGCTCGCCGGCGGCGACGACTACGAGCTCTGTTTCTGCGCGCCGCCCGGTCGCGACGGTGAGATCCTGGCGCTGGGGCAGCGTCTCGGCTGTCGTCTGACCCCGGTCGGTATCATCCGCGGCGATGACGACGCGCTGCGTTGCCTGCTGCCAGACGGCACCGTGCTGAACCCCACGAGGAAGGGCTATGACCACTTCGCCGGCGCCTGAGCGCCCGGCGCGCGCGGGCTTCGATCCGCGTCGCGCACACCATTGGATCGCCTTCGGGTTCGGCTCGGGGCTGGCGCCGCGCGCACCCGGCACCTTCGGTACCCTGGCGGCGATCCCGCTCTATCTGCTGTTCGCCGGGCTGTCCTGGCCCTTCTATCTCGGCTTGCTGGTGCTCGCCACCGGCATCGGTATCTGGGCCTGTGGGCGCACCGCGCGCGAGTTGGGGCTGCATGATCCCTCGGCGATCGTGTGGGACGAGTTCGTCGGTTTCTGGCTGACGATGGCGGTCGCCCCCGCCGGCTGGGGCTGGATCCTCGCCGGGTTCCTGTTGTTCCGGCTGTTCGATATCTGGAAGCCCTGGCCGGTGCGCCTCGCCGATCGTCACGTCGAGGGCGGGCTCGGCATCATGCTCGACGACCTGATCGCCGGTGCCATGGCCGCGCTGGTGCTCCTCGGCGCGGTCTGGTTGCTCTGATCGGAAGGGGGGGGATGAGACTGGGCGCGCCGTCCTGCTGGCGCGTGCGGCGGACTCAGTGGGCGTGGGTCTCGGCGGTGGTGTGACGGTCGATGCGCGGCGGATAGGCCGGCGGCGCACAGAAGGCGATGCCGATCATCCAGCGCTGGGCATCGTGTCCGGCCTCGACCCAGACCACCGAGCCGGTCACCTGCAGCGGCTCGATCGTATCCTCGAGCGCCATCTCCAGCAGCAGTCGCGAGCGGATGGCGAAGCGCTCGCCGGCGCTGATGCACATCCCCCCCTCGCCGATGTCGTGGCCGTTGACGTGATAGATGTGCTGACGTCGCTCGATCCGTTCTCCGGAAAGCGGGATCAGCCGCGCCTCACCGGTCCATTCGCGGCGCTCGTAGCGGCGGCGTTCGGCATCATCGCGATTTGCGTACATGGTGTTTTCATCCTCCCGGGGCTGCCTGTTTAATTCGCTGTTTTTCTTGTTTTTATCCAGTATAGACGCTGCTGCGTCCGGTGCTGCCGGGTGAGTGGGCCGTAGATGGCGAAAACGGGAGGGATGCGGGGCGGGAGATGAGGGGCGTCCGGGCGTTGCGCCCGGACGATCGGAGCAGTGGTGGCGCGTCCCTGCGCCTCGACGCCCACCGCCCGCGTGCGCGGGCGGTGAGTGGGACCTCAGTGGCTCGCGGCCCCCTCGGCGCCGATCCCGGTCTCGCAGCGGATGCGCTGGGCACGATAGGCGCTGCGCTCGCGCTGGGCCTGCTCGGAGTTGTCGAGCAGCGAGACCAGCCAGATGAAGAAGAAGGCCATCGGGATGGAGACGATCGCCGGGTTGTCGAGCCCGATCAGGCCGACCGGCACCGGGGTGCCGTCGGGGCCGGGCGCGGTGTGACCGAGCACATCGCCCCACACCGCCTTCGACAGCACCGTCAGCACCACCGCGCTGAGCAGACCGGCGAGACCGCCGGCCAGTGCTCCGCGGGTGGTCATCCGCCCCCAGAAGATCGAGGCGGCCAGCACCGGGAAGTTGGCGCTGGCAGCGATCGCGAAGGCCAGGCCGACCATGAAGGCGACGTTCTGGCTCTCGAAGGCGATGCCGAGTGCGATGGCGACCAGTCCCAGCCCGAAGGTGGCGAAACGCGAGATGCGGATCTCGGTGGCTTCGTTGCCGCGACCGCGCGCGATCACGCTGGCATAGAGGTCGTGGGAGATGGCCGAGGCGCCGGCCAGGGTCAGCCCGGCGACCACGGCGAGGATGGTGGCGAAGGCCACCGCCGAGATGAAGCCGAGGAAGAGGTTGCCGCCGACGGCCTCGGCCAGCCGGATCGCGACCATGTTGGAGCCGCCCTCGACCCCGCTGACCAGGCGCTCGCTGAGTACCGCACCCTCGGCGCTCAGTGCCTCGGGCTTGAAGAACTCGGGGTGCTGGGCGAGCAGCACGATCGAGGCGAAGCCGATGATGAAGGTGAGGATGTAGAAGTAGCCGATGAAGCCGGTGGCGTAGAACACCGACTTGCGCGCCTCCTTGGCATCCGGGACGGTGAAGAAGCGCATCAGGATGTGCGGCAGGCCGGCGGTGCCGAACATCAGCGCCAGCCCCAGCGAGATGGCGTTGATCGGATCCTGCACCAGCGAGCCCGGTCCCATGATGTCGAGACCGTTGGGGTGGATCTCGGTGGCCTGGCGGAACATCTCCTCGGGGGAGAAGCCGAAGGCCGAGAGCGCGGCGAAGGCCATGAAGGTGGCGCCGGAGAGCAGCAGCACCGCCTTGATGATCTGCACCCAGGTGGTGGCGGTCATGCCGCCGAAGATGACGTAGACCATCATCAGCACGCCGACGGCGACCACCGCCATCCAGTACTCGAGACCGAACAGCAACTGGATCAGCTTGCCGGCGCCGACCATCTGCGCGATCAGATAGAAGGCGACCACGACCAACGAGGAGAGCGCGGCCATGGTGCGGATCTGGGTCTGGCCGAAGCGGTAGGAGGCGACGTCGGCGAAGGTGAACTTGCCGAGGTTACGGATCTGCTCGGCGAGCAGGAACATGATCACCGGCCAGCCGACGAGGAAGCCGATCGAGTAGATCAGGCCGTCGTAGCCGGAGGCGAAGACCAGCCCGGAGATGCCGAGGAAGGAGGCCGCCGACATGTAGTCGCCGGCGATCGCCAGACCGTTCTGGAAGCCGGTGATGCCGCCGCCGGCGGTATAGAAGTCCTTGGCGCTGCGGGTGCGGCGCGCCGCCCAGTAGGTGATGCCGAGGGTGCCGACGACGAAGGCGACGAACATGCTGATGGCGGTGACGTTGACCGCCTGTTTCTCCACCGCGCCGCTCATTGCCGGGGCGGCGGCGAGACCGAAGGGGATGAGCAGGGCGGCGAGTACGCCCCAGGGTGCGAAGCGTCTCATCGTGCCTCCTCCTGGATCTCTTTGGTCAGGCGGTCGAAGTGACCGTTGGCGCGCACCACGTAGATGCCGGTGAGCAGGAAGGCGCTGAGGATGATGACCACACCGAGCGGCATGCCGATGGTCATGATCGCGCCCTCGGCGACCGGGATCGCCAGGAGTTCAGGGGCGAAGGCGATGGTGAGGATGAAGCCGTAATAGATGCCCAGCATCAGCAGGGTCAGCACCCAGGCGAAGCGCTTGCGTGATCTGACCAGCTGTTGATAGCGCGGATTCGCCTCGATAGCGTCGATCGATTCTCGTTGCATGGGTTTATCCGAAACACGATGAGTGGGGTCTGTGCCTCGACTCGGCGCCGCGCGCCGCTGCCTGCGGCCCCAGACCAGTGCCGCTCGGCGCTCGATGTCTGTGTTTCGGGTCCAGCTCAGCGGGGACGCGGTGCGCTTGTCGCTTTCCGCACAAAACAAAAGGAAAGACCGATTCTCTTGGTCATTCCTCGCCGATGTCAACAAAAAGTTGATGCGTTATCTCAATCGGGTGGATTGTGAAACTGCACCGGCGCACACAGCATCAAAGGTGGACGAGACGTGTCTTCCGTGCCCGGTCGATGGCGAGCATGGCGGTTACCGATGGCGATGGCGCATGTGTCTTGGGGAACGTTCGGCGCATGGTGCAGTCTCTAGGCAACACCGCATGGACCCGGGGCCGGTCTCGGGGCGAGAATGGTAGGGTCGGGTTTGATGTCAGGGCGGGTTGCGCCCGACACGCCCGGTTGTCTGTCCGCAATCACTCGAGGTGGGCGCGGGCCTCTCGCTCGTCGGGTAGCGCATCGGCGTGGCCCGGGCCGCGGTACGACGAATTTCGGGACGCTGTCCCCCGTACCGCCATGGGGGCTGCGTCCTTGTCAGACTTTCAGTCAGTAAGGAGTCAAGTGATGGACCTGAATCTATCCGGCCTCAGGGCCGCGATCCGTCGACGAGCCAAGAATTTAATGGAACTCTACAACCCGCGCATCTGGCGCGAACGGGGCCTCTGGTGGACCAGCGGAGTATTTCTGGTCACCTATCTGTTGGTGGTACTGGTGCTCGGCATCGTCTGGTCGCGCTCGCCCGGCGAGTTCGATGTGCGCGAGAGCGCACTGGAGATGGTCGGGGGCGACGAGGCCCGACTGGTCCCGGGCACCCTGACCACGGCCACCGCCATCCGCATCGTCGAGACCCTGCTCGACAAGCCCGGTGGCTATCTCTCCAATGATGTGATGCCGCCCGGGGTCTATCTCGACAATATCCCCAGTTGGGAGTTCGGTGCCCTGACCGAGGTGCGCGACCTCGTCGACTCGCTGCGCAATCACCTCAGCCGTGCCCAGTCGCAGTCGATCGAGGACGTCGACCTGCAGATCGCCCAGCCGCAGTTCAACTACAACGCCAACTCCTGGATCCTGCCCTCGAGCGAGTCCGAGTACCGCAAGGGTGCCGATGCGCTCTATCGTTATCTTGAGCGACTCTCCGACGAGCGCGCTCAGGATGGTCAGTTCTTTGCCCGCGCCGACAACCTGACGATGTATCTGGGGCTGGTGGAGAAGCGTCTGGGGAGTCTGGCGCAGCGTCTGTCCTATGCCGTGGGGCAGCGTCAGCTCAACACCGACCTGGCTGGCGACCCAAGCGCGCGTCAGTCGACGGCGGTCCCCGAGGAGCGGGTGCAGAAGACGCCGTGGAACCAGATCGACGACGTCTTCTTCGAGGCGCGTGGTTACACCTGGGCGTTGCTCCACACCCTCCAGGCAATCGAGGGTGATTTCAAGTCGGTGCTCGAGAACAAGAACGCGCTGGTCTCGCTGCGCCAGATCATCCGCAAGCTCGAGGAGACGCAGAGCCCGATCTGGAGCCCGCTGATCCTCAACGGTACCGGCTTCGGCCCGATGGCCAATCACTCGCTGGTGATGGCCTCCTACATCTCACGGGCCAACGCGGCGATCATCGAGCTGCGCACGCTGCTCGAGATGGGCTGAACGGGGCGGGCGGCACGATCGCCGCCCGTTCGTCATCCTACCTGGCCGGGGGCGTTCAGCCCTCGGCCTGCTCTTCCTTCTCAGCGGACGCTGCCGCCTCGACGTCGCTCGGTGCGGTGGTGGCGCGGTGGCTCGCCGCGCAGGCGGCCACGCACTCTTCGCGCTGGATACGGCAGATGCGCAGGTCCGCGCCAAGACAGACGTCGGGCTTCAGGCAGCCGGCGCCGCGATTGGCGACACAGGTCTCGTAGTCTTCCCCGATCATGCGAATATGGGTCTGGCACTCGGTCTCGCGGATCTGCTGGCGCTGCTCGCAATGCGTGCTGGCGATCTCGCAGCGTGCCAGGCAGGTCTGTGACTGCGGGTCCTGGGCCTTGAAGTCACTGCTGGTCTCGGGGGTGGCGCAACCGCCCAGGCTCAGTGCGAGCAGGGCGGCGGCGAGGACGGGGGCGAATGCAAGCGGCATCGGCGGGACTCTCCTTCGAAAATGGGCGAAGACTAGCATAGAAGCCCCGGGCTGAACGCCGCTCGGCGATACCCGGGGCTGAGGGTGGCGATTCAGCCGCGCAGGTCGCGCAACTGCGCGAGGATACGCTGCTCGAGCCAATAGATCGGGCGCCAGGGATGGCTGCCGGAGACGAAGCCGACATGGCCGCCGTGGCGGCTGAGCTCCAGGGTGACGCCGGGGCCGAGTTCGTGTGCCATCGGGACCGTGGACGGATACATGAAGGGGTCGTCGGCGGCGTGGATGATCAGCGTCGGGGTGGTGATCCCGCGCAGATAGCCGCGACAGCTCGAGCGGCTGTAGTAGTCGAAGACACCGGCAAAGCCGTTGAGCGGTGCGGTGATCTGGTCGTCGAAGTCGTTGAAGTCGCCGATCCGCTCGAGGTCGACCGCCAGCGGCAGGGGGCGGTCGGCGAACTTGCGTCGCAGGTTGGCCTTGAGCCGGTCGAGCAGATAGCGACGATAGACCCTCGAGAGCCCACGATTGAAACGCAGCATGCCGTCGCGCAGCACGAAGGGGACGGAGACGGCGATCGCTGCGCCGACCCGCGCGGTGTCGCGCTCGCCGAGATACTTGAGCAACAGGTTGGCGCCGAGCGAGAAGCCGACCGCCGCAAGCGGCTCGCCCTCGGGGTCGGCGGCGAGCTGCTCGAGCACCTCGGCGAGGTCCTCCGAGGCCCCCGAGTGATAGGAGCGATCGAGCCGATTGGGTGCCTCCGAGCAGCCGCGCAGGTGCATGAACACCGGCTGGAAGCCGGCGCCCTCGAGGGCGTGGATCAGTGAGCCGGCGTAGTGCGACTCGAGGTTGCCCTCGAGCCCGTGGATCAATACCACCCGCGGACCGACGGGGCGACCGATGGCGAGATCGATGAAGTCGCCATCGCTGAGCTCGATGCGTCTCGGGGTCAGGTCGAGCGGCGGGCGTCGGCGCATCAGCGCCGGCCAGACGGTCTGCAGATGGGCGCCGGGCAACCACCAGGCGGGACGGAAGTCGCTAGCGACGAGACGTGCCATCGTTGGGGGAATCCTTGTGAGCGGGGAACGGCGGGCGGTCTGCGCGGTGCGGGGACGTCCGGTCGGGGCAGGGCGCCGACGCATTGAGGGCGGGCCCGCTTCTCCCCTATACTGCAATCCAAGCATGATGACGGAATCCCGTCTCGATTGGAACCATCGCCTCCGGATCCAAGCACGATCTCCAGCCGTCGTGCGCGGGTCTGCACCCAGGAAACCAAATCCGATGCGGAAAACCCTTCCGACCCTGATCACGGCTCTTCTGTGCGGGATCGCGCCGCTGAGCCAGGCCGAGGATCTGCTGCAGATCTATGACATGGCCGCGCAGAGCGCGCCCACCCTGCGCGAGGCCGAACAGCGTCTGTTCGCCTCCCGCGAAGCCCGCCCCCAGGCCCAGGCACTGCTGCTGCCGAACCTGAGCGTGCAGGGCGACATCGACTATCAGAGCGTCGACAGCAGCGGTACCAGCACCTTCGGCAGCTTCGACCGCTATGACAAGTACGGCACCCAGGGGCTGCAGGCGGTGGTCAACCAGACCGTCTACGACCGCGCCAGCTGGATGACCCTGAAGCAATCCGATCATGTCATCGCCCAGGCCGAGGCCGAGTTCCGCGACTCCCAGCTCGAACTCATGGTCCAGACCACCGAGGCCTATTTCAACGTGCTGCGCGCCGCCGACGCGGTGACCGTGCAGGAGGCGCTGCTGCGCGCCAACGAGCGCCAGCTCGAGCAGTCGCGCCAGCGCTTCGAGGTCGGTCTGGTGGCGATCACCGACGTCAACGAGAGTCAGGCCGCCTATGACCGCTCACGCGCCGACCTGATCACCGCGCGCAACGATCTCGACAACGCCTGGGAGGCGCTGCGCACCATCGTCGGCCCGATCCAGGTACCGCTGGCGCGCCTCGGCGACCGCCTGCCGCTCTCGCCGCCCGAACCCAACGAGATCGACGTCTGGGCCAAGACCGCGCTGCGCAGCAACTACGGCATCATCGCCGCGAGCGAGGCGGCCAACGCCGCGCGCAAGGGCATCGAGATCGAGCGCTCCGGCCACTACCCCTCGGTCAACCTCCAGGCCGGCTACGACATCTCGCGCTCCGATGCGACCTTCGACACCGACTCCGACACCGGCTTCGTCGGTCTGAGCGTCAACATCCCGGTGTTCCAGGGTGGGGCGGTGAGTTCGCGTACCCGTGAGGCCGGCTACAACTTCCGCGCCGCTCAGGATCGACTCGACCAGACCCGTCGTCAGGTCAGCCAGCAGGTCAAGGACGCCTATCGCGGCATCCTCTCGAGCATCGAGGACGTCAAGGCCCGTCAGGCCTCGATCGTCTCGGCGCGCTCGGCGCTGGAATCGACCCAGGCCGGGCTCGAGGTCGGCACCCGCACCCAGGTCGACGTGCTCAACGCCCAGCGCAACCTGTTCCAGGCCGAGTTCGAGTACCTGAGCGCGCGCTACAACTACATCGTCAATGGGGTCAAGCTCCACCAGGCCACCAGTACCCTGAGTCGCGAGGTGCTAGCCAAGGGCAATGCCTGGCTCGATCCCAACGACATGGTGGCGCCGCCGACCTATTGATCCGTCGGGCCGCGCCGGTGTGCTCGGCGTGGCTCGATCCGTTGTCCTGAATCCTTCTCGTTGCCTGGATCCCGATCATGTCTGGAAGCAGTCTCGGTAAACTGTTCGTCGTCTCCGGTTTCGGCGAGAGCCACGGGCCGGCCATCGGCGGCATGGTCGACGGCTGCCCGCCCGGGCTGGCGCTGTGCGCGGCCGATCTGCAGCGCGACCTCGATCGGCGCAAGCCGGGGCAGTCGCGCCACACCACCCAGCGGCGCGAGTCCGACACCGTCGAGATCCTCTCCGGGGTGTTCGAGGGGCGTACCACGGGGGCACCGATCGGGCTGCTGATCCGTAACGAGGACCAGCGCTCCAAGGACTACTCCGAGATCGCCACCCGCTATCGTCCCGGCCACGCCGACTACTGCTACGACCAGAAGTACGGTCATCGCGACTATCGCGGCGGCGGTCGTTCCTCGGCGCGCGAGACGGCGGTGCGGGTCGCCGCCGGGGCGATCGCCAAGAAGTATCTGGCCGAGCAGGTCGGGGTGCGGATCCGCGGTCATCTCTCCCAGCTCGGCCCGATCCGTCCGCGCGGCTTCGACTGGGCGGCGGTCGAGTCCAACCCCTTCTTCTGGCCGTGTCGCGAGAGCGTGCCCGAGCTCGAGCGCTTCATGGACGAGCTGCGCAAGTCCGGCGATTCGATCGGGGCGGCGCTCACCGTGGTCGCCGAGGGGATGCCCACCGGGCTCGGCGAGCCGATCTACGACCGGCTCGACGCCGACATCGCCCACGCGATGATGGGGATCAACGCGGTCAAGGGGGTCGAGATCGGTGACGGCTTCGCCTGTGTCGAGCAGCGCGGCAGTGAGCATCGCGACGAGATGACCCCGGAGGGCTTCCTCTCCAACCATGCCGGCGGGGTACTCGGCGGCATCTCCTCGGGCCAGGACCTGGTGGTCCGTATCGCGCTCAAGCCGACCTCGAGCATCCGCATCCCCGGGCGCTCGATCGATCGTGACGGCAACCCCGTCGAGGTGGTCACCAAGGGGCGTCACGACCCCTGCGTGGGGATCCGCGCCACGCCGATCGCCGAGGCGGTGTTGGCAATCGTGTTGATGGATCATCTGCTGCGCCACCGCGCCCAGAACGCCACCACCCAGGCGCCGATCCCACCGATCGCCGCGCGCGCCCCCGGCGCCTGAGTCCGCGTGCGCGCCCCCGTGGCGCCGCGCGCCCCCGTCATGCCCTACTGGCGTCTCTCCGGCTACTACTTCTTCTATTTCGCCTCGCTCGGGGCGTTGGTGCCCTATTGGGGGCTCTATCTGCAGGATCGCGGCTTCGATGCCCTGGCCATCGGCCAGTTGATGGCGATCCTCTACGCCACCAAGGTCGTCGCCCCGCTGGTCTGGGGTCAGCTTGCCGACCGCAGCGGCCGGCGGATGCCCTTGGTGCGGCTCGCCGCGCTGCTCTCGGTCGTGCTCTTCGGGCTGATCTTCTTCGGCGAGGGGTTCTGGGCCACGGCGCTGGCGATGGCGCTGTTCAGCTTTTTCTGGAACGCCTCGTTGCCGCAGCTCGAGGCGGTGACCTTCAATCATCTCCGCCGTCGGCCGACGCGCTATGCGCTGGTGCGGGTGTGGGGTTCGGTCGGCTTCGTGCTGGTGGTGGTGGCGCTGGGGATGGCGCTGCACGTGCAGTCGTTCGCGATCCTGCCCTGGTGGGTGCTGGCGCTGCTCCTTGGGATCTGGTTGACCAGTCTGGTGATCCCCGACAGTGCGCCAGTGCATGCCAAGGGCACCGAGCCCCGGATCGGGGCCTTGTTGCGCCGGCCCGCGGTGCTTGCCTTCTTCGCCGCCTGTCTGCTGATGCAGCTCGCCCATGGCATCTATTACGCCTTCTACTCGATCCATCTCGAGGCCAACGGCTACGGTACCGACGCCGTCGGCGGGCTGTGGGCGTTGGGGGTGGTGGCCGAGGTGGCGATCTTTCTGGTGATGCACCGCCTGCTCGAGCGCTTCGGGGCGCGTCGGGTGCTGCTCTGGAGTCTGGCCCTGGCGGTGGTGCGCTGGCTGGTGATCGGCGCCTGGGTCGAGCTGCTGTGGCTGCAGGTGCTCGCCCAGTTGCTCCATGCCGCGACCTTTGCCACCTTCCATGCCGCGGCGATCCATTGGGTCCACCATGCCTTTCCGGGGCGCACCCAGGGGCGCGGGCAGGCGCTCTACAGCGCGCTGAGCTTCGGCGCCGGCGGCGCCGCCGGCAGCCTGATCGGTGGGTTGTTGTGGGAGGACGCCGGTGCGCTGGTGACCTTCGGCGGCGCGGCGCTGGCCTCGGCGGTGGCCTGGGTGCTGGCCTGGGGCTGGGTCGATCGTCCTGCGCCGGCGGCGGTGCGGCACGCCTGAGGCGGTCGGGGCGAGCGCCCGTGCTATGCTCGCGGTGCCTGTGACGCCGCGGCTGCGTCACCTCTTCAGCTGTCCCTTCCGGCAGCATTCGCAACCGGGGCTGCGTATTCCGTCATGGTCGTTCTCAATGCTCCGTATCACACCCTGCCCGGGCACCGTCACCCGCCGGGGGCGACCGTGGAGGACGCCGGGGTCAACTTCTCGGTGTTCAGTCGTCATGCCACCGGTGCCGAGCTGCTGCTCTATACCGGTGCCGACAGCGCCGAGCCCTTCCAGGTCATCCGTCTCGACCCCGAGGTCAACCACACCTTCTTCTCCTGGCACGTGCTGGTGGTCGATCTGCCGCCGGGGACCCACTACACCTGGCGCATGGACGGTCCCTTCGATCCGCAGGGCAACGGCTGGCGCTTCGACACGGAGGTCGAGCTGGTCGACCCCTGGGCGCGCGCGGTCAACGTCTGTGACTGGGACCGCTGGCGCCGTCAGGACGAGGGCGTGCGCCCCCACGACTCGCCGCGCGGTGTGGTGCTGGCCGAGGAGTACGACTGGGAGGGCGACACCCCGCTGCGCCGAGCCTGGGAGGAGACCATCATCTACGAGCTGCACGTCGGCGGCTTCACCCGACATCCCAGTGCCGGGGTCGCGCACCCGGGGACCTTCCTCGGGCTGATCGAGAAGATCCCCTATCTGCGCGCGCTCGGCATCAGCCATGTCGAGTTGATGCCGGTGATGGCCTTCGACGAGCAGGACGTGCCGCCGGCGGTGTGGCGAGCGGGGCTGCGCAATTACTGGGGCTACAGCAGCTACGGCTTCTTCTCGCCACACCCGGGCTATTGCGTCGACCCCGAGGCCGGCTGCCACCGGCGCGAGTTCCGTGATCTGGTCAAGGCGCTGCACCGCGCCGGCATCGGCGTCATCCTCGATGTGGTCTTCAACCACACCAGCGAGGGCGGGGCGGGGGGGCCGACCCTGACCTTCAAGGGCTTCGGCAACGAGACCTTCTACTGTCTCGACGTGCTCGATCGGCGCATCTATCTCGATTTCACCGGTTGTGGCAATACCGTCAACGCCAATCACCCGCTGGTGGCGCGCTATATCATCGACGCGCTCGAGTACTGGGTGCGCGAGATGCACGTCGACGGCTTTCGCTTCGACCTGGCCAGCGCCATGGCGCGCGACGCCGACGGTCAGCCGTTGGCCAACCCGCCGGTGTTGTGGGGGATCGAGCTCTCCGACACCCTGGCCACCAGCCGGATCATCGCCGAGGCCTGGGACGCCGCCGGGCTCTATCAGGTCGGCAGCTTTCCGGGCTATCGCTGGATGGAGTGGAACGGTCGCTATCGTGACGTGATCCGTCGTTTCGTGCGCGGCGATCCCGGGCTGGTGGCCGAGGTCGCCACCCGGCTCGCCGGCAGCAGTGATCTCTACCAGGCCAACCTCCGCCATCCGCTCAACAGCGTCAACTTCGTCACCTGTCACGACGGTTTCACCCTCTGGGATCTGGTTTCCTATAACCGCAAGCGCAACCTCGCCAACGCCGAGGACAACCGCGACGGCACCGACGACGATCTGAGCTGGAACTGCGGCATCGAGGGCGAGACCGAAGATCCCGAGGTGCTGGCGCTGCGTCGGCGTCAGGCCAAGAACCTGCTTGCGCTGCTGCTGCTCAGTCAGGGGGTGCCGATGCTGCTCGCCGGCGACGAGGTGCTGCGTACCCAGGGCGGCAACAACAACGCCTGGTGTCAGGACAACGCCGAGAACTGGTTCGATTGGTCGCTGGTCGAGCGCAACGCCAGCATGTTGGGTTTCGTGCGCGGCCTGATCGCGCTGCGCCAGCGTCATCCGAGCCTGCGCCGGCGGCGCTTTCTCAGCGGTCGGGCGCGCGCTGGCGGGGGGCTGCCCGACATCCGCTGGCACGGACTCGAACCCGATCAACCCCCCTGGGATGACCCCGAGGCGCGGGTGCTCGCCTTTACCCTGGCGCCGTTGCACAAGACCGAGGCGGTGCTCCATGTCGCCATCAACATGGAGCCCTGTGCCCGCCGCTTCACCCTGCCGCAGCTCCCGGGCGTTGCCTGGTTCCGTGCGCTCGATACCGCCAGGGCCTCACCGACCGACCTGATCGAGCCCGACCTCCAGCCGCCGCACCCGGCCTCGGTGCTGCTGGTGCGCGGCCGTAGCCTGGTGGTGCTCGAGGGGCGGGCCGAGTAGGGCGCGTCGATCGTCAGCCTCCAGCGGCCAGCTTTCAGCCTCCAGGGGCGAGGGCTGGCTGGCGGCGGCTGACGGCTGGTGGCTCTTGCCTGTCTCGCGCTCTTTGCGCCATTGCGGTTCAATCCTCCTGGCCGCTGGCCGCTGGCCGCTGGCCGCTGGCCGCTGGCCGCTGGCCGCTGGCCGCTGGCCGCTGGCCGCTATCCCGCGCTTTACCCGTCCCGCCCCATTGTTTAATGTGGGATTGCTGTAGCCCGTGGATGTCACGGGACCCGTCGACCCGCTGTTCAGATCCGGATGACCGTCACCAATATCGCCCACGCGCTCGGGCTCCACATGCATCAGCCCCCGGGCAATCTGCGCCTGCTGATCGAGGTCAGCCCGTGGGAGGCTGAGCAGATCATCCGTTGTTACGAACGGGTCGTGCGCTATGCCGAGCACTTCCGCGATGTCGCGGTGTTGCATGTCGGTTTCTCCGGGGTGCTGCTCGAGCAGCTGCTCGATCCCGAGGTGGTCGCGCGCTATCGCGCCATCGTCGACATCCCGGCGATGCTCGAGCGATATCGCCGGGCGGCCAACATCGAGCTGGTGGGGACGGGGTATTCGCATCCGATCTTCCCGTTGATCGCGCGCGCCGACTGGTCCGAGCAATTGACGCGTGGGCGGGCACTGATTGAGCGTGCCTTCGGTCGTGCGCCGCGTGGGTTCTGGCCGCCGGAGCTGGCCTTCACCATGGAGATGACCCCGGCGCTGGTGAAGGCTGGTTACGACTATGTGGTGGTCGACGGTGGCCATGTGCGCCCGGCAGATGGCATGAGCGACGTGCTGCGCCCCTATCTGGCCTGTCATGATGGCGCCTGCATCCGTGTGGTGCCGCGCGATCGCGCCCTCTCCGGCGCGCAGCAATCGGGACTGGAGCCCGATGGTTTCGAGCGCGAGGTCTGTGTCCGCGCCGCCCGCTCGCCGCGTCCCCGCGAGCCGCGTTTGCTCACCACCTGGTGCGACGGTGAGAATGGTGCCTGGCTGCGTCAGACCCAGGAGCAGGCTGGCTTCTTCGGTCATTTCTTCGCGCCGCAGATGACGCGCTGGCGCGCCGGCGAGAGCATGATCCGTCCGGTCTCGCTCGGACGCTATCTCGATGCCTTTCATCCACGTGTCCACGCGCGGGTCCAGACCGGTTGCTGGAACACCGACGCCGATGTCGGCGCCGCGCTCTCGCGCTGGACCGGTAGTCGGGCGCAGCGTGCGGCGGTGACCGAGCTGGTGCGACTGAGCGAGCGGTATTGGAGTCTGTTGCGCGAATATCGCGAGGATGACGATGATGGCCACCTGACGCGCGCCCGGCAGTTGATCCTCGAGGCCGAGACCAGCTGCTATCTGTACTGGGGCGAGTCCTGGCTGCCGTATCTGCATCAGCGCCTGGAGGCTGCTGCATCGGCCTTGGCCGAGTTCGCGGGAGAGAGCGGCTCGGCGCCGCCTCCGATATGCTGCGCGGTCGACTTGACGTCGGCCGACGCCGAGGCCTGATGGGGCTGATTTGAAGAGGAGCGCAGAGCGATCGATATCCACCAAGACTTCAGCGCGGACGAGGTCAGTGCGCGTCCCGGCGATGCCGCCGATGCGGTGATGGTCGATCCATCGCTGATGTCGTATCCGGTGTCGCTGGATTTCCCTGCGCCCCGGCGTGGCAGTGAGGTGGCCCTGTTCGAGCGCGCCGCCGGTGGTATCGGGGCGAGCTGGTGTCTCGCCTCGACCGATGTGGCACGCGCCGCCGCGCTCTTTGGTCCTGGAGGGGCGAGTCCGGTGGTGCGGTTGCTGCGTGCGGATCCGGGTGCCGGCGATCGGCTGGTGGCGGAGCGGGTGGTGCGGGCACGGGTGAGCGGTGGCGCGCATGGGCTGATGGGACTCGTGGAGAGACCGCCGAGCGGTGATTATTGCGCCGAGCTCGGGCTCTCCGACGGCGCCGAGGGCTGGGTGATGATCGCCCGCTCCGAGCCCTTCGCGCATGGACTCGGGCTCGAGGTCGATGTCGAGCGGGTGCGCCGCGGTGTCGTGGCGCGAGGCGATGTCGCCGCCTCGGTGTCGATCGCCGCGCCTGCTCCTGCCGATGCGCCGCGGCCGGAGGAGGCGCGACTGGTCGGTCAGGCCCCGCCGAGATTGGAGTACGCACAGCCCTCGCCGCGCGCCGAGGATGTCGTGGTCGAGGCGCGGTTGTGCGTCTCGGGCTGGGCGCCGCCGGGGCGCGAGATCGATCTCTTCGGTCAGCCTTATCGGGTGGGGCCCGGTGGGCGCTTCCAGTTCGAGTGTCGGGTCGAGGACCCTGAGCTGCTGCGTGCGATCCTGGCGCAGCATCCGCCAGCGCTGGCGTCGCGCACCGAGGAGGACTGAGCGATGCGCGTGGTCATGGTCGGCGCCGAGTGTGCGCCCTTTGCCAAGGTCGGTGGGCTCGGTGACTTCATCCAGGGGCTGGCGCGCGCCCTGGCCGCGACCGGTGTCGAGGTCCAGGTGCTGCTGCCCTATTATCGCGGGCTGCTGCCGGAGCCTTTCGTCTCGCGGCTCGAGCCGCTCGACGTCGCAGTATCGATCCCGCTCGACGGCGCCGCGCTCGAGTGCACCTGCTGGCGTCTGCGCGCCGAGGGACTCGACTGTGTCCTGATCGATCCGGCGGGTGACTGGTTCCGCCGCCCGCACGTCTACGGTGAGCCCGACGACGGGCTGCGCTTCGCGCTGTTCGCGCGCGCGGCCGATGCGCTGCTGCGCCGCCCCGAATGGCGGCCCGACATCATCCATTGTCACGACTGGCAGAGTGCGCTGCTACCGGCGCTGCAATGGGCCGTGACGGATGCCGGCGAGCCCCCGGTCCGGGTCTGTCTCACCCTGCACAACCTCGCCCATCAGGGGCTGATCGAGCCGGCGGTGTTGGCCCGTCTCGGGGTCGATGTCGGGACGCTGCTCGGTCCGGGGCCGCTCGACGATCCCGCCGCGCTGGGGCGGGCCAATCTGTTGCGTGGCGCCATCCACTGTGCCGACTTCGTCAATACCGTCTCGCCGCGCTATGCCTGGGAGGTCCTGCACACCGGGCAGGGCATGGGGCTGCAGGGGGTGCTGCAGGCCCATGTCGACAAGTTCGGCGGCATCCTCAACGGCATCGACGACGCGCTCTGGGATCCGCGGACCGATCCGCTGATCCCCGTCCACTATGGCCCCGACAGCCTGTCGCTCAAGGCCCGCAACGGCGAGGCGTTACGCCGGCGTCTGGGGTTGCGCGCGCGCGCCGCGCCGATCCTCGCCGTGGTCAGTCGGCTCGACGCGCAGAAGGGTGTCGAGCTGATCCTCGGCGGGATCGACAGCGCGCTCGCGCTCGGCTGTCAGGTGGTGCTGCTCGGCGCCGCACCGGATGCGGCGGTGGCCGCGCGCTTCGCCGCCAAGCGCGAGGCGCTGGCCGACTGTCCAGATGCCCATCTCGAACTCGCCTTCGACGAGGGGCTGGCCCATCTCATCTATGCCGGTGCCGACATGATCCTGGTGCCGAGCCGCTATGAGCCCTGCGGGCTGACCCAGCTGATCGCGATGCGCTACGGCACCGTCCCCCTGGTGCGTCGGGTCGGCGGTCTGGCCGATACCGTGGTCGACGCCAACCACAGCGATCGCCCGGTGGGTGAGCGCAACGGTTATCTGTTCGAGGCGCAGACGACCGAGGCGGTGCATGCCGTCCTGGGTCGCGCCGCTTGGCTGTGGCGCCATCACCCGGATCACTTCGATCGTCTCCGGGACAACGGGATGCGTGCCGATCACGGTTGGCGGCGCCCGGCGGCGCGTTATCTCGACCTCTATCGCGGGCTGCTCGGCGCGTGATCCCGATGTCTGGCGCGGCGTGCGTGCCGCGCCAGGTTCGGGACGTGAGAGATGGTTCCGGGACCTTCCTGACGTCTGTGGCTTCAGCCTCCCCGGGGAGTGGGGTGCGTCGATTTCCGGGTGTCATGGTCGTCTCGGGAAACTAGCAATTATCGAACCATGAAATGTCTTGCGAATTGAAATGAAAGCCGATTCAGCGGCTTGTCTGTCCATTAAAAACATCTGTCCAATTTTATTGACATCACAAGGCGTCAAGCTAATATGACACCTGGGATCCCCAAGGGGTTCTGAGGAATTTCAAGGTCTGGCTGATTGCCAGGCCATTCGGTTCTCGATCACCGAACTCTCAATTCGCAATCCGCCGAGGAGGAGAATCATGCAGGTATTCGACTACAAGCCGATGGAACAGGATTACCGGATCTGGTTGGTCGTCAATCCCTCAACCTGGCTGATTCCGATCCTTGCCGCGGTGCTGGTCGTCGCGCTCGCGGTCCACGTTTATGCCTTCTCGCTCCCGGATCAGGGTTGGGCGGCGCCCGAGGCGGCTGCCGCGCCCGAAGAGGTCGTGGTCGTCGAGGAGGTGATCATCGTCGAGGAGCCGGCCGCAGTCGAAGAGGCTGCGCCTGCCGCCGAAGAGGCCGCGCCGGTCGAGGACGCTGCCCCTGCCGAGGAGGCCGCACCGGCTGAAGAGGCCGCTCCGGCCATGCCCGAGACCGCTTGATCCGTCTCCGTCGTGACGGCGAGCCGTTCGTCGTCGCGGCACACCCGCCGCGGCCCCGGTCGCGGTAACCCATGACCCATCTTGGAGGATGACCCCAATGAGTCTTTCCGGACTGACCGATCAGCAGGCGAAGGAATTCCACGAGCAGTTCAAGGTGACCTACACCGCGTTCGTCGGGCTTGCTGCGCTCGCCCATCTGTTCGTCATCGCGGCCAATCCCTGGTTCTGATCTCACGCCCACCGGCGTCCCTGACCATCACTCAAAGAGAGAGTTGTCATGAGCGATATCGCAAAGCCGAAAAACCCCGATGACGATTGGAAGATCTGGCTCGTCGTCAATCCTGCCACCTGGCTGATGCCGATCCTGTTCTCCGTGCTGGTCATCGCGCTTGCGGTGCACGCGGTGGTGTTCTCGATCGGTCTGGGCTGGTAACGGCCACCGATCCGGTGTCGCCGAGCGGTCTCTGACGGCCGTCGGTGAACCAGATCAACGGGGATGCGTTCGCGCATCCCCGTTTTTCATTGGCTCATGCCTCGCTCCCGGTCTCGGTCGGCGTCTGTTCGAGCAGGCGCTCGATGTGGACCCGCACCGCCGGGATCATCCGCGCGACCTCGGGCGAGAGCCGGTAGCTGGCGTAGTCGAGCGAGGCGGCGCCGACCGAGAGCAGCCAGGCCCTCGGGCGGTGGTCATAGAGGGCCTCGCACCAGGCGAGCAGTTCGCGCGGATCGAGGAAGTGGGCCATGCTCGATCCGCCGGTGCGGCTCGGGTCGAGACGTTGACAACGGATCTCGCCGGGCGCGGTATCGAGCGCGGCGTCGAGGAAGATCACCCGGTCGCAGTCGAGCAGCTCCGGGATCAGGTCGGCGGTGAGGATATGACGGGCATGGATCCGCAGGCGCGGGTCGCTCGTCTCCGCCCCGAGTTGTTCGGCGAGCAGCGGGCCGAAGGCGTCGTCGCCGTGGATCGGGCTGCCGTAGCCGAGGATCAGGACTGGCATGTGCGCTCCAGGCGGTCGAGCAGCCGCTCGCGCTGATCGCGCAGCTCGATGACCAGTGGCATCTGACCGACGGCGTGCGAGGCGCAGGACAGACAGGGATCGTAGCAGCGGATCACCGCCTCGACCCGGTTGAGCATGCCCTCGTTCAAGCTGTTGCCGTCGACATAGGCTGCGGCGACCTGACGGATGCTCTGGTTCATCGCCAGGTTGTTGTGACCGGTGGCGATCACCAGATCGACCCAGGTGATCAGCCCCGTCTCATCGATACGGTAGTGGTGCATCAGGGTGCCGCGCGGGGCCTCGGCGACACCGATCCCTTCGTCGCGATTGCTGCGCGCGCGGGCACGCACCCGGGTGTCGAGGATCTCGGGGTGTCTGAGCAGTCGCTCCATCATCTCCAGGGCATAGATGATCTCGACCAGCCGCGCGTAGTGATAGTGGAAGCTGCTGCTCACCGGTCCGGACTCCTGCAGCATGCGGAACTCGGCGAGGGCGACGTCGGCATAGGGGGTGCCGCAGGCGTCGGCGTTGTTGAGCCGCGCCAGCGGGCCGACGCGATAGATCCCCTGCGGATAGCCGTGCGGCTTGTAGTAGGGGAACTTCATGTAGCTGAAGTCCTCGACCGCCTCGCCGATCAGCCGGGGGTATTCGTGCGGCGGCACCTGATCCTCGAGGATCCGACCCTCGGCGTCCTTCACCCGCAACAGCCCGTCGTAGTGCTCGAGCCGTCCCTCGGGGCTGACCAGGCTGAGAAACAGGGTGGGGAAGTTGCCAAAGCGCGCCGCCTCGTCGCGAAAACGCGGCAGCAGCCCCTTGTAGAGGTCGTAGGTGCGCTTGGCAATCTCCAGCCCCTCGGGGAGCAGGCCGAGGATGGCGTCGCGTTGCTCGGCGCCGAGCGGCTCGCTCACCCCGCCGGGCACCACCCAGGTCGGGTGGATCTTCTTGCCGCCCAGGGTCTCGATGATCTGCTGACCGATCTGGCGCAGCCGGATGCCGTCGCGCGCGAGTTCGGGGTGCTGGCGCATCACCCCGAAGATGTTGCGGCTGGCCGGGTCGGCGTCCCAGCCGAGCAGCAGGTCGGGCGAGGAGAGATGGAAGAAGGAGAGCGCGTGCGATTGCGCCAGCTGGGCAAGGTTCATCACCCGGCGCAGCCGCTCGGCCGCCGGCGGGATGCTCACCGAGAGCAGATGATCGCAGGCCTTGTTGGAGGCGAGCAGGTGACTGACCGGGCAGATCCCGCAGGTGCGCGCGGTGAGCGCCGGCATCTCGCGATAGGGCCGACCCTCGCAGAACTTCTCGAAGCCGCGGAACTGGGTGAGATGGAAGCGGGCGTCGGCGACCTCGCCCTGGTCGTCGAGCTGGAGGCTGATCCGGGCGTGTCCCTCGATGCGGGTGACCGGCTCGATGGTGATGGTGCGGCTCATGGTGTCCTCTTGCTCGTGGCGTGCCGGCTCAGGTGCCCGTCTCGCGCCCCTGCTCGTTGGCGAGCGCCCGGGTGGTGATCTCGTGGTAGAGATGGATCATCGAGGCAATGATGCCGCCGAGCTCGGGGTGATCGCGCCAGCGTGGCTGCAGCGACCGGGCGTCGGCGAAGACCTCCTCGAGAAAGCTCAGGTCGAAGGTGTCGAGCGCCTCGCCACGCTCGACCTTGGCCTTGATGTCGAGCGCGCGCGGCAGGCGCTGGGTGCGCAGTCGCTCGAGCAGGGCGACGATCACGCCTTGTTCGGTCTCGGGGTCGGACATGGCCGGTGGTCTCCTGGGGTTGGTCAGGCGCCGAAGCGGGTGAAGGCGCTGGGGTCGGGGTCGCGCCCCTCGAGCAGGGCGACGAGCACCTGCCAGATCGCCTCGGCACTCGGGGGGCAGCCGGGGACGAAGACGTCGACGGCGACCTCGCCGTGGATCGGCACCACGCGCTGGCGCAGCGCCGGCACCCCGCGCTCGGGCAGCTGTGGCTGCAGGGTGACGTTCTCGCGATAGGCGCGGGCGAGCACCTGCTCGAGCGGGAAGTGGTTGCGCATCGCCGGCACGTTGCCGTTGACCGCGCAGTCGCCGAGGCTCACCAGCACCCGGCAGTGCGCACGGAAGCGGCGGGCGAGCGCGAGGTCGTCGGCGTTGCTGATCGAGCCCTCGAGGATGCCGACGTCGACCCGTTCGGGCAGCACCTTGGCATCGACCAGCGGGCTGTAGACGATATCGATGCGCTCGCTGAGCTCGATCAGCCGCTGGTCCATGTCGAGCAGCGACATGTGACAGCCCGAGCAGCCGTCGAGCCAGGCGGTGGCGACCTTGAGTTTGGGGGTGGCGCTCATCGTGGATGCCTCCGGCGCGCGAGGATCGGCAGGAAGTGCTGGTCCTTGACCATCTCGCCGACCGAGGTGCCCTGCTTGACCAGCGCTCCGGTGGGACAGACCTGGACGCACTTGCCGCAGCTGGTACAGGTCTCGCTCTCGGCCCAGGGCTGAGCCATGTCGGTGATCACCCGACAGTCGCTGCCCCGACCCATCACGTCCCAGGTGTGGGCGCCCTCGATCTCGTCGCACACCCGCACGCAGCGGGTGCAGAGGATGCAGCGGTCGTGATCGACCCGGAACATCTCGTGCGAGCTGTCGACCGGGTAGGAGACGGCGCGTCTGGGCATGCGCATGTGGTCGACCCCGCAGCGTTGCGCCAGAGTCTGCAGCTCGCAGTGACCGTTGGAGACGCACACCGAGCAGACATGGGCGCGCTCGGCGAACAGCAGCTCGACCAGGGTGCGGCGGTAGCGGCGCAGCCGCTCGGTGTCGGTGTGCACCTCCATGCCCTCGACCACCCGCGTCGAGCAGGCGGCGGCCAGGCGTGGTTGGCCGACGATCTCGACCATGCACAAGCGGCACCCGCCCCAGGCCGAGAGCCCCTCGAGGTAGCAGAGGCTGGGGATCGGGATGCGGTGCTCGCGACAGACCTCGATCAGGGTCTCGTCCTCGCGGGCGGAGAGGTCCTGGTCGTCGACCCTGAAGGTGACGACACGGACCTTGGGCTGGCTGGCTGGACCTGGCATGCTCCCTCCCGTGCCTTCAGTCGACGAGTCGCGACTCGTACTCGTCGCGGAAATAGCGTAGCGTGCTCAGCACCGGATTGGGCGCGGTCTGACCGAGCCCGCACAGGCTGGTGGCCTGCACCACCTCGCACAGCTCCTCGAGCAGCGCCAGCTCGGCGCGCCCGGCCTCGGCGGCGGCGATGCGTTCGAGCAGGGCGTGCATCTGCTGGGTGCCGGTGCGACAGGGCACGCACTTGCCGCACGACTCGGTCATGCAGAACTCCATGAAGTAGCGCGCGACATCGACCATGCTCGAGCGCTCGTCCATCACGATCATCCCCCCCGACCCCATGATGGTGCCCAGGCCCTTGAGGCTGTCGTAGTCGACCGGGGTGTCGAGATGGGCGCGGGGGATGCAGCCGCCCGAGGGGCCGCCGGTCTGTACCGCCTTGACCCGACCGCCGCCGGGGATGCCGCCGCCGATGACCTCGATGATGTGCGCCAGGCGGGTGCCCATGGGCACCTCGATCAGCCCGGTGTTGACGATGGTGCCGGCGAGCGCGAAGACCTTGGTGCCCTTGGAGCCCTCGGTGCCGAGGGCGGCGAACCAGTCGCCGCCCTCGCGCACGATGGGGGCGATGTTGGCGAAGGTCTCGACGTTGTTGATCAGCGTCGGACAGCCCCACAGCCCGGCCTCGGCGGGGTAGGGCGGGCGTGGCCGTGGCTGGCCGCGCAGCCCCTGGATCGAGGCCATCAGCGCGGTCTCCTCGCCGCAGACGAAGGCGCCGGCGCCGAGACGGAGCTCGATCTCGAAGCCGAACTGGGTGTCGGCGATCTGGCTGCCGAGGAAGCCGGCGCGCTTGGCCTTGCGGATGGCGTTGGTGAGCCGCTCGACGGCCAGCGGGTACTCGGCGCGGACATAGACATAGCCCTTGCTCGCGCCGACGGCATAGCCGGCGATGGCCATGCCCTCGATCACCCGATGGGGGTCTGACTCGAGCACCGCGCGATCCATGAAGGCGCCGGGGTCGCCCTCGTCGGCGTTGCACACGACATATTTCTGCCCGCCCGGCATCTTCGCCACCGTCGACCACTTCAGTCCGGTCGGGTAGCCGCCGCCGCCGCGACCGCGCAGGCCGCTGCTGGTGACCTCGCGGAGCACCTCGGCCGGGGTCAGCTCGGTGAGCGCGCGCACCAGGGCGCTGTAGCCGCCGACGGCGATGGCGTCGTCGAGGCTGTCGGGGTCGATCCGGCCCGAGTGTTCGAGCACGATGCGATGCTGGGCGGTGAAGAAGGGCTGGTCGGTGGGGCAGTGCAGCCGCTCGATGGGCTCAGGGTTGCCGAGGTTGTCGAGGATCGCCGGGGCGTCGGTGGGGGCGACGTCGCGATAGAGGCGCGAGGCGTTCAGCGTGTCGCCGGGTGCGGCCACCGCGACCAGCGGACCGGCCGAGCACAGCCCCATGCACCCGACCCCCTTGACCCGACAGCTCTGGGTCTGCGGCTCGACCCCGGCACGCAGCGCATCGAGCACCTGGCCGGAGCCCGAGGACTGACAGCTCGCGGCCATGCACACCCGGATCTCGTGTTCGGTCTCCGCGTCGCGGGCGCGGATGGTGGCGGCCTGTTCGGCGAGGTCGTCCAGATGCATCGCTCTGTCGCGGGGAGCCCGGCTGTGGCCGGGTGGGATAGCACGGCTCGTTGGCAAGCCCCGGTCCCGCTCTCCTCTTGAGGTTGGCTATCTCGGTGGCTGACTGGTCGGTGGCGCCTGACGGTGCCCGCCGCCCCCTGTGCTGAGGCCGCCGCCTCAGGCCGGCGCGCGGGCGCGTGGTGGCGGCGCTGGTGCGGTCTTCGCGTGTTCGAGCTGATCGAGCCGTTCGAGCAGTGCTTCCGGGGCGAGCTTGCCGACGACCTCGCCGTCGACCACCGCCGCCGGGGCCAGTCCGCAGGCGCCGACACAGCGCGCGGTGAGCACCGAGAGCGCGCCGTCGGCGGTGGTCTCGCCGGGCTCGACCTGGTGGTGCGCGCGCAGCGCATCGACCAGCACGCCCGCCCCCTTGATATAGCAGGCGGTGCCGGTGCACACCACACAGGTGTGACGTCCCTTGGGCTTGAGTCGGAACAGATGATAGAAGGTGGCGACACCGAAGACCTTGCTCAACGGGACGTCGAGCGAGGCGGCGACGAACCTGAGCGCGGTCTCGTCGAGAAAGCCGAAGGCGTCCTGGACGCTGTGCAGGGTCTCGATCAGGGCGTGATCGGCATAGCCGTTGCGGCGCATGGTGGCGTTGACCAGCTTCCAGCGGGTGTCGTCACTGGGCAGCGGCGGTTTGGGTCGATGCAGGCTCATGTCCCCTCCGTCCGTCTGGCGACGGTGCGTGGATTCGAGCGCGTTCGGTGTCTGTCCCCGGATGATCGCACCCGGATGCGCGTGCCGCTCCTCGCTTTCGGACGGGGTCGGCTCCCGGCTATACTCGCGCCAGTGCAAGTCCTGCTGCGCATCCAGACAAAGGAGACTATGGACGAAACGCTCGCATCCCGCAAACGGGCCCGCGGCATCTATCTGCTGCCCAACCTGTTCACCACTGCCGCGCTGTTCGCGGGCTTCTATGCCGTGCTCTCGGCCACCCATGGGCGTTTCGAAGCCGCTGCGCTGGCGGTGCTCGCGGCCATGGTGCTCGATGGTTTCGACGGGCGCATCGCGCGACTGACCCATACCCAGACCGATTTCGGCGCCGAGTACGACAGCCTCTCGGACATGGTCGCCTTCGGCGTCGCCCCGGCGCTGGTCGCCTATCACTGGGCGCTCTCCGGGCTGGGCAAGGTCGGCTGGCTCGCCGCCTTCGTCTATACCGCCGCCGCCGCGCTGCGGCTGGCGCGTTTCAATACCCAGGTCGGGATCGCCGACAAGCGCTACTTCCAGGGGCTGGCGAGTCCGGCGGCGGCCTCGATCATCGCCACTGGTGTGTGGCTGGGCACCGACCTGGGGGTCGATGGGGCGAGTCTGTCATGGCTCGCCGCGCTGCTCACCGCCGGGGCCGGCCTGTTGATGGTGAGCAATTTCCGCTATCAGAGCTTCAAGCAGGTCAATCTGCAGGGGCGCGTGCCCTTCCTGCTCGCCGTGGTCATCATGCTCAGCTTCGCGGTGGTCTACATCAACCCGCCGCTGGTGCTGTTTGTGATGTCGGTCAGCTATGCGCTCTCGGGTCCGGCATGGACCCAGATCCGTCTGCGTCAGCGTCGCGCGCGGCGGCGCCAGTGAGCGCCCGGGGGTAACCGCGGTGTCGGGACAACTCGTCTCCCTGGTGCTCGGCAGCGGTGGCGCGCGCGGGCTGGTCCACATCGGCGTGATCGAGTGGCTGAATGCCCATGGTTATCGGATCGCCTCGATCAGCGGCGCCTCGATGGGTGCGCTGGTCGGAGGCATCCACGCCGCCGGCGAGCTCGACGCCTACAAGCATTGGGTGTGTGCGCTGCGCCGTCCCGACGTGCTGCGCTTCCTCGACTTCGCCTTCAGCGGCGACGGGCTGATCAAGGGCAACCGCATCATGGACACCCTGCGGGCGATGGTCGGTGACTTCGCCATTGAGGATCTGCCGATCGTCTTCACCGCGGTGGCCACCGACCTCGACCGCCAGCGCGAGGTGTGGATCTCGCGCGGCGCGCTGTTCGACGCCATCCGCGCCTCGATCTCGATCCCCGGTGTGTTCCGCCCGCACTGCTATCTGGGCAAGACCCTGGTCGATGGCGGATTGCTCAATCCGGTGCCGATCGCCCCGACCTTTCGCGACCTCACCGACCTGACCATCGCGGTCAACCTCAATGCCCAGCCCATCCCCGAGGCGCCACGCCCCCGGGTCGAGCGCCGGAATGATGCCGCGGCCTCGGCCACGCCCCCTGCCGAGATCGGTTACGAGCAACGGATTCGCCAGTTTCTCGACGCCATCGGACTCGATCTCGCCCGCGAGGACGAGGACAAGCTGGGGATGTTCGAGCTGATGAACCGCTCCTTCGAGACCATGCAGAACAGTATCGCCGCGGTGCAGCTGGCCGCCTATCGCCCCGACGTGGTGATCGATGTGCCGCGCGATACCTGTGCCGCGCACGAGTTCCACCGCGCCAGCGAGTTGATCGAGCTCGGCTACGCCCTCACCGAGCAGGCCGTCCGCGAGGCGCGTCGCTGAGTTCGGGGTGCTGCTCTCAGCACAGCGCCAGCATGGCCTCCTCGCGGGTGTAGAAGAGCCCGTCGCGAACGAACCCCGAGACGATCCCGGGACGGGTCTGTACCACGTTGCCGGCGGCATCGCGGCGCGCCACCCAGGTCGGCGGCAGGCCGTCGAGCACATGCACCGGCGCCGGGGAGCCGTCACGGAACCGCGACAGCACCCACTCGCCGCTGGTGCTGTCGAGATAGCCGGGGACGAAGTTGGCGGTGCGGTTGTGTTCGCTCACCCCGCGGGTTGTGGCGAAACGGACATTCTCGTCATGCAATGACAGGGCTGTCAGGCCGGCGCTGCGTCGCGAAAGCGGCTCGAGCGGCCAGGAATGGGTGCCTCTGCTCGATGTTTCGTTACACATGATATCTGCTCGTTGCGTGGATGCTGACTGGGTGGTCAGCCCGCTCGGCGCGGCTGAGCCCGGATCCGGCGCGGGGCCGCCGCTGTGATCGCGACGGCGCGCGCGCTGCCTTGCCGTTGATGCAGCACGGACCATGCCTTGTTATCGGCCTTGGCGTCCATTCGAACAGTGGAAAATGTAGGGATTTTGCGCGCGCTCAATCCACCGGCAGTTGGGTACGTTCGAACACCCGCCGCAGCACGAAGCTCGAGTGCACCCCGGAGACCCCCTCGATACGGGTGATACGCTCGATCAACAGTGCCTGATAAGCCTCCATGTCGGGGACGATCACCTTGAGCTGGTAATCGGCGTCGCGCCCGGTGATCAGCAGACACTCCAGGACCTCGGGCATCGCCGCCACCGCCCGCTCGAAGCGCTCGAAGCGCTCCGGGGTGTGGCGATCCATCGAGATGCTGATGATCACCAGCAGGTTGAGCCCGAGCGCCTGGGGCGAGACCAGGGTGCGATGGCCGGTGATGATGCCCGCGGCCTCGAGCGCGCGTACCCGACGCAGACAGGGCGAGGGTGAGAGCCCGACCCGCTCGGCGAGGTCCTGGTTGCTGATGCGTCCGTTGTCCTGTAGTTCGGCGAGGATCCGGCGGTCATAGCGATCGAGTTTCATCAAGGCTCCGCGGTTGCGTCTTCAGTTGTCTGGATGTTTTCAGAGTTGGCATTTTATTGCGCGAAACGCGCTTTTGCGGCGCGAATTCGCAATCCTCTGCCTGAGCCTCCGGCGTAGACTTACAACCGTCGGCCAACCAGCCGCCAACCACCGGCAGACGCCCACCAGGCGCGCGCCGAAACAGGCTCGATGTCCCAACCAGGACGAGAGCGGCCGAGGGTCCTTACCGGGACCAGGCACAGGAGACGACGCTCGCCATGTCTCTGCGCGACGACAGCGCGAGGTCGTCACTTCACAGGCCCTCAGGGTTGACTGCCGGGAAAGACCGGCCCCGATTCATTCGCGGGTCGTCGTCGCACGGCCCGCGTCCCGCCCCGCCGCGTGTCAGCGGCGGGGCATCCCCGCCAAGGAGTAGAGCGCATGACCCGCTTTGATCATCGCCGCTACCGGCCGTCCCCGGCGATGGCCATGCCCGACCGCCAGTGGCCGAACCGCACCGTCGAACAGGCCCCGCGCTGGGCCAGCGTCGATCTGCGCGACGGCAACCAGGCACTGCTCGAGCCGATGGATGTCGCGCACAAGCAGCGGTTGTGGCGATTGCTGGTCAAGCTCGGCTTCAAGGAGATCGAGGTCGGTTTCCCGGCCGCCAGCCAGCCCGATTACGACTTCGTGCGCTGGTTGATCGAACACGACGAGATCCCCGAGGACGTCACCGTCCAGGTGTTGGTGCAGGCGCGCGAGGCGCTGGTCGAGCGCACCTTCGCGGCGCTCGCCGGCGCACCGCGGGCGATCGTCCATGTCTACAACTCGACCTCGCCGGTACAGCGCGAGCGCGTCTTCGGTCGCGACCGCGCCGGGGTGATCGAGATCGCCCGCAACGGCGCGCGGCTGTTGCGCGAGGCCGCGGCACGTCATCCCGAGACGCGCTGGACCTTCGAGTACTCGCCGGAGAGCTTCACCGCCACCGAGCCCGACTACGCCCTGGAGGTGTGCGAGGCGGTGCTCGCCGAGTGGGCGCCGACGGTCGATCGCCCCTGCATCATCAACCTGCCGGCCACCGTCGAGGTCGCCAGCCCCAACGTCTTCGCCGATCAGGTCGAGTACATCTCCACCCGGCTCTCGCGACGCGAGGCGGTGGTGCTCTCGGTGCACCCGCACAACGACCGCGGTGGTGGCGTGGCCGCCGCCGAGTTGGCGCTGCTCGCCGGCGCCGATCGCGTCGAGGGCACCTTGTTCGGCAACGGCGAGCGCACCGGCAACGCCGATCTGCTGACCCTGGCGATGAACCTCTACAGCCAGGGCATCGATCCCGAACTCGATCTCTCCGACCCGGCCGAGATCGTCGCCGTCTGCACCGAGTGCACCGGGTTGTCGGTCCATCCGCGTCATCCCTGGTTCGGCGAGCTGGTCTATACCGCCTTCTCCGGCAGCCATCAGGACGCGATCCGCAAGTGTCTCGCCCGGCAGCGCCCCGACGCGCCCTGGGACGTCGCCTATCTGCCGATCGACCCGCAGGATCTGGGCCGTGACTACCGCGCGGTGATCCGCGTCAACAGCCAGTCGGGCAAGGGCGGGGTGGCCTTCGTGCTCGAACAGGACTACGGCTTGCGCCTGCCGCGCTGGTTGCAGGTCGAGTTCGCCCAGGTGGTGCAGCGCGAGAGCGAGCGCCACGGCGGGGCGCTCGCCGCCGCCACCCTCTACGCGCTGTTTCGCGAGCACTATCTGCGCGAACAGGGACCGGCGCGGTTGATCGGCTATCAGCTCGATCATCCCGGCCACGACCGCGTCGAGGCACGGATCGACGCCGGCGAGGGCGAGCAGCGCTGGTGCGGTGAGGGCGAGGGCACCATCGCCGCCTTCGTCGATGCCTGCGCGCGACGCTTCGACCGCAGCCTGCGGGTGCGGGATTATCAGGAGCACGCGCTCGACGGCGGCACCGAGGCCGAGGCGGTGGCCTATGTCCAACTCGAGGTCGACGGCGCCCCGGTCAGCGGCGTGGCGACCGATCGCGATACCGTGACCGCCTCGCTGCGCGCCGTGCTCCAGGCGCTCAACCGCGCCGCGCTGGCCCGGGCCGAGGCCGCCTGATCGGCGCGCCATGCCCGTCAAGGATATGACGGGCATGGCGCGCACGGGTTATGATCCGCTCCCGGTGGCGGGATCGGAGACGCTCCGCCGAGGCGGTGCATGGGGCACCCCCTGTATGGATCTCGCCGCGCAACCGACGTAGAGTAGCCGGTTGGACTACGGAGCGGCAGTCTGAGCCCATGGATCTCCGACATCACCCAAGCGAATCCCCGGCCGATCACACCCCGGACGCCGCTGCGCGCTGGGACGTCCCGGACCTGATCGACCTCGAATACTATCTCGACGCCGACGAGCGCGCGCTGCGCGACGAGCCCGCCGCCCGTCAGCGTCTCACCGAGCGCGATCGCGCGCTCTATCTCGAACACATCCAGGCGCCTCTCGACGGCGCCGAGCCCCACACCCAGGAACACCGTCGCGCCAGCCTGCGTCGCTGGCTCGCCGAGCGTCGCGCGCGCGAGCCCGCCGGCATGGGCGCGCTGCTGCCCGGCGCGGCCTTCGCCTCGGCGCAGCGACTGGGCAACCTGTTGCTCGGCGGCGCCGGCTTCCTGCTCGGCGTGGCGGTGGCCTCGGCGCTGCTCAACTACGACGGGCTGCAGCCGGTCAGCGTCACCTGGTACCTGTTCCTGCTGGTGTTCGTACAGTTCGCCCTGGTCGTCGCCCTGGTCTCGACCTGGGTGACGCGCCGGGTGCGCACCGGCGCGGCGATCGGCCAGGACCTCTCGCTGCTGACCCGTCTCATCCAGCCCCTGCTCAGCAAGGGCGCGGGCTGGTTGCAGCACCAGCGCCTGGCGCACAGCACCGAGGAGGTGCGCGAGCGCGCCCAGTCCACCCAGGGGCTGCTGCGCGCGCAGTATGCGCTCTACGGTCCGATCGCCTACCTGCCGCTGCTGATCCCGGCCCAGCTCTTCGGGGTGGCCTTCAACCTCGGGGTGATCCTCACCACGGTGATGCTCGAGTGGTTCACCGACATCGCCTTCGGCTGGGGCTCGGCGCTCGCCGTACACCCGCAGACCATCCACGACCTCGCACGGCTGATCGCCACCCCCTGGGGCTGGCTGTTCGGCGAGGGCGTCGGCTATCCGACCCTGGAGCAGATCGAGGGCTCGCGGATCTATCTCGAACAATGGGCGATGTCCTCAGTGGCCCGGCCCGACCCCGAGCACCTGCGCTCCTGGCGCTGGTTCCTGGTGCTGGCGGTGATCTCCTACGGGCTGCTGCCGCGGCTGCTGCTCTACTGGGCCTCGCGCCTGGTCCTGCGGCTGTCGCTGGAGCGGCTGCCCTTTACCCATGGCCGTACCCAGGCGCTCTATGCGCGAATGCTCAACCCCCGGCTCGACTTCACCGGGGTCGGCGGCGAGGGCGGAGCCGAGATGCACATCCCGGCGCCGGTCGCCCCCGGCGAGCGCAAGCCCAAGGATGCGGGTGAGCCGCGCGCCAAGGTGCCGCTGCACGTCGCCCGGCCCTGGCGCGATCAGGTGCAGCGGCGCGCTCCGGTGCCGCCGCAATCGACCCCGGTGGACGAGACCTCGACCTCGCCAGCCGCCATTCGGTCGGCGCCAGAGACCGCCGCTCGACCGGCGGTCCCTGCGGTCCCGACCATGCCGGTGACGCCGCCCGTCCCGAGCGCGTCACCGTCCGTGGGCGAGGTCGCGGCGGCGGATTCGACCGCCGAGACTGCGGCGGGGACGCCTGGGCCCCGAGCGACCCCGCCGGTGTCCGAGCAGGTCGCCGAGCCTCCGGTCGAGGACCGGACCTCGGCGTCCGAGCCCGTCACCGAGCCCGAGGCCGAGCCGAAGGCGGCGCCGGCGGCCGCCGAACCCGAGGGAGTGCCCGAGACCCCGCGGCCGGCGGTCGAGCCGTTCGTGGAGCCTGCGTCAGAACCGGAACCCGAGCCCGAGCCGACACCCCGACCCGAGCCAGAGCCAGAGCCAGAGCCAGAGCCGCACGCGGCATCTGAGTCGGGAGAGGGGCAGGAGAGGGTTGGCGATACCGGGGCCGAGCGTCTCATCGAGCCCGATCCGGAGGCCGCGTCGAGGACCGAGCCCGCCGAGCCGTCGGTCGCGGCGGCGTCGCAATCGTCGATCGTGTCCGACGCCGTCTCGTCGGTGGATCAGGCGCGCTCGACCGCGGCGCCCGAGGCGGATGAGCGCGAGCTCGAGGACAAGGCGCCCGAGTCCGTCGCCGAGCCGGAATCCGAGCAAGGGGTCGAGGTGACCGAGGGCGAGACCGAGCCGGAGGCGGAGAAGACGACCGCCGAGCCCGAAGGAGCGCCCGAGCCCCCGCAGACGCAGGCCGCGACGCTCGTCGAGTCGGCCGCAGAGCCCACGTCAGAAGCGGAACGCGTGTCGGAACCCGAGCCCGAGTCGACACCCCAACCTGAGCCCGAGCCCGAGCCCGAGCCCGAGCCCGAGCCCGAGCCCGAACCCGAACCCGAACCTGTGGTGCCGGTGGCCTCAGGCGCTGGGCCGCGTTTCGCCCCCGACGGCTGTCTGCTGCTGATCCATGTCGACATCGACGACGTGCTCGAGCCCGAGGATCAGCCGCGACTGGCCGCGCTGCTCGCGCAGCACACCGGGTGGCGGATCGGCGCCCGGGCGCCCTTCGGCGCCGGCAGCCAGATGACCGAGGAGGCGCTCGCCCTGGTGACCGACGGGGCCTGGGAGGCGCCGCCGGCGCGCATCGCCATCATCCAGGACGGCTCGCAGCCGCCGATCACCGAGAACCTGGTGTTCCTGCGCGAGCTGCGCGCCGCCGCCGGCACCCAGGCACAGATGCTGCTCGCGCTGGTCGGCGACCCCGAGGACGAGGACCGCCTGCCGCCGCTCAGCACCTTCGATTACACCGACTGGCAGCGCAAGATCGAGCAGATGGCCGACCCCTATCTGCGTCTCGAGATGCTGGCGCCGCAGCCGCAGGATGGAGAAGATTGATGGCGGTGAAGATCCCACGCCTGGCGATCATGGGACACCCCAACGCGGGCAAGTCCTCGGTGGTCGCCACCCTCACCGAGAACGACCGGATCGCGATCGACAAGCGCGCCGGCACCACCACCGAGTCGACCAGCTACCCGGTGATCATCGATGGCCGCACGGTGGTCGAGTTCATCGACACCCCGGGCTTCCAGAACCCCAACGCCATCCTCGAGTGGTTCCAGGCCAACGAGTCGGTGGGCGATCTGGCGCGCGCCTTCGTCGACACCCATCAGCGCGACCCGCTGTTCGCCCACGACTGCGCCCTGCTGCAGCCGGTGGCCGAGGGCGCGGGCATCATCCTGGTGGTCGACGGCTCCAAGCGCATCAAGGAGAAGGACCGGGTCGAGATCGAGCTGCTGCGTCTCACCGGCCGTCCGCGCATGGCGATCCTCAACAACCTCACCAACCAGGATCGCCACATGGCGCAGTGGCAGGACGCGCTGAGCAAGGCGTTCAACTCGGTGCGCGAGTTCAATGCCCACCGCGCCACCTACAGCGAGCGCATCAAGCTGCTCGAGGCGCTCAAGAGCATCGATCAGCGCTGGGAGGAACGCGTCGAGGAGGCGATCGACGCCTTCGCCTGCGACTGGGAGCGGCGCACCGACCAGGCGGTCAACACCATCCTGCAGTTGCTCAAGGATGCGCTCTCCTATCGCGTGACCCGTACCGTGAAGAACGGCAAGCTGGTGTTCAAGACCGGGCGCGAGCGTATCCGCGACGAGGTCGCCGCCGAGTTCGAGCAGGGGCTGCGCCAGCTCGAACTCGACGCCCAGGAGCATGTCCGCGCCAACTTCCGCCATCATGTCTGGAACCTGCCGCCGGACTCCATCCTCAACCAGGATCTGTTCTCCGACGAGGTCGGTCAGGCACTGGGGCTGTCGCGGCGTCAACTGGCGATGGTCGGGGTCGCCGCCGGCGCCGCCTCCGGGGCCACCGTCGATCTCGCCGCCGCCGGTCACTCGCTCGGCGCCGGGGCGCTGATCGGCGCCTTCACCGGCGGCGTGCTCGGACTGGTCGGCGGCAAGGCGCTGGCCAAGCTCGATATCGAGCGCGCCCCCGGCACCCAGCGCTTCACCATGGGGCCGGTCTCCGACCCGCGCTTCCCCTTCGTGCTGCTCGATCGCATCGTGCTCTACAGCGCGCGGGCGATGAACTGGGCGCATGGTCGTCAGGCCGCCGACGAGGAGGCGGCGAACAAGGTCCCCGAGCGCGTCGCGGTGCGCCGTGGCTTCTCCGAGGAGCTCACCCAGTCGCAGCAGCGTGAGCTCGCGCGCTTCTTCCAGGCCGCGCGCCGCGGTCGCGACTGCGACCGCGAGGCGGCCTGTCGCGAGATCATCAAGGAGATCCTCTCCGGCGTCGCCACCAGTCGGATCGACAGCCGCGCCGACATGTAGCCGACATGTCATGGCTTCATCCCGTCCGCGAGCAGGGCCGCGCGCGGGCGGTGTGTCCTTCATCCCATCCAAGGCGGCCCGTGCGATCGACCAACCATGCAAGCCAACGACATCCTCGCCATCGATCAGGCCCATGCCTGGCACCCCTATACCTCCACCCGCGATCGCGACCCGGTCTATCCGGTGCGCGCCGCGCGCGGCTGCCGCATCGAGCTGAGCGACGGGCGCGAGCTGATCGACGGCATGTCCTCCTGGTGGTGCGCGATCCACGGCTACAACCACCCGGTGCTCAACCAAGCCGCGCGCGATCAGCTCGAGCGCATGGCGCACGTGATGTTCGGCGGACTCACCCACGAGCCGGCGGCGCAGCTCGTCGAGCGGCTGGTGGCGATCACCCCGGAGCCGCTGCAACACGTCTTCCTCTGCGATTCGGGCTCGGTCTCGGTGGAGGTGGCGATCAAGATGGCGCTGCAGTTCTGGCAGGCCGCCGGTCGCCCCGAGCGCCATCGCCTGATGACCATCCGTCGCGGTTATCACGGCGATACCTTCAACGCCATGTCGGTGTGCGATCCGGTCACCGGGATGCACCACCTGTTCAGCGCCACCCTGCCGCAGCAGGTCTTCGCCCCGGCGCCCGAGTGTCGCTACGGCGAGCCCTGCGCGCCGGCGGCGATCGCCGAGTTCGCCACGCTGATCGAGCGCCACCAGCACGAGCTGGCCGCGGTGATCCTCGAACCCATCGTCCAGGGCGCCGGCGGCATGCGCTTCTACAGCGCCGACTACCTGGCGCAGGTGCGAGCGCTGTGCGATCGCTTCGAGGTGCTGCTGATCGCCGACGAGATCGCCACCGGCTTCGGGCGCACCGGGCGGCTGTTTGCCTGCGAGCACGCCGGCATCGCCCCGGACATCATGACCGTCGGCAAGGCACTGACCGGCGGCTACATGACGCTCGCCGCCACCCTCGCCAGCACACGCGTGGCCGATACCATCTCCGGGGCCGAGCCCGGCGCCTTCATGCACGGACCGACCTTCATGGGCAATCCGCTTGCCTGCGCGGTGGCCAACGCCAGCCTCGGGCTGCTGCTCGAGGACGACTGGCAGGGCCGGGTGGCGGCCATCGCCGCCGGGCTCGAGCGTGGTCTGGCGCCGGCGCGCGCGCTGCCCGGGGTGGCCGAGGTGCGGGTGCTGGGCGCGATCGGTGTGGTCGAGATGACCGAACCGGTGGCGATGCGCGAGATCCAGCGTCGCTTCGTCGAGCGTGGCGTCTGGGTCCGTCCGTTCGGTCGGCTGATCTATCTGATGCCCCCCTTCGTGATCACGCCCGAGGAGCTCGAGGCGCTCTGCGCCGCGGTGGTTGCCGTGGTCGCCGACTCGGCCGCGGACTGATCTCGCTGCCGTCCTGGCGTTGTTTCCGCCCACCGCTGCCCTGATCTGGTGGCGGTGGCGGTAATCGTGGAAACAAATGGCATCCACCACATTTGCCGTAGCAGGGTGGCCTGCGCCTCGGCACAATGCCCCTCCCGGGGGTGAGACCGCCCGCCGGCCTGGTCATCGTCGCCCCGGGCGCCGATGACGGCGCATCCAACCCCAGCTCAATCGACCAAGGGACACCGTGAATCGTCTGCTCAAGTTGTTGCTGCCCGTCCTGATCCTCGCCGTCGGTTTCGGTGTCTTCCAGTATCTCAAGCAAACCCGCCCCGATCGCCCGGTCACCGAGACCCGCGAGCGGGTCTGGCGGGTGGCGCTGGAGCCGCTCGAACCGCGTGCGCTGGCGCCGATGCTCGAACTCTACGGCCAGGTCGAGAACCCCGACCTGCTGCGCGCGGCGGCCTCGGCCTCGGCGCGGGTGGCGCGGGTGCTGGTGCGCGAGGGTGAGCGGGTGGTGCCCGGCCAGCTGCTGCTCGAACTCGATCCGCGCGATCTGGTGCCGGCGCTCGCCCGCACCGGCGCCCAGGTCGCCGAGCTCGAGGCCCAGCTCGAGAGCGAACGCAACGGTCAGGAGAGCGATCAGGCGGCGCTCGAACAGGAGCGCCGCCTGCTCGAACTCTCCGAGGACGCGGTGGCGCGCGCCAAGAGCCTCACCCGCCGTCAGGTCGGCTCGCAGAACGACCTCGACATCGCCGAACAGGACCTGGCCCGTCAGCGTCTGGCGGTGAGCGAACGCAGCATGCGCATCGCCGACTACCCGGCGCGCCGGCGCGCCCTCGAGGCGCGGTTGCAACAGGCCCGTGCCGAGTACGAGGAGGCGCGACTGGCGTTCGCCCGCTCGCGCGTGGTCGCGCCTTACGCCGGGGTGGTCAGCGCGGTGGAGGTCGCTGTGGGCGATCAGGTCAAGACCGACGAGGTGCTGCTCTCGCTCTATCCGCTCGCCGGGCTCGAGGTGCGCGCCCGCATCCCCGCGCCCTATCAGGCCGAGCTTGCCGCCGCGCTGCGCAACGCCGGCTCCTTGCCGGCCTCGGCGCTGGTCGATGGCGGTCGTGTCGGGCTGGTGCTCGAGCGGCTCGCCGGCGAGGCCGATCCGAGCGGCATCGACGGGCTCTTCACCCTCACCGAAGGGGCCGAGTGGTTACGTATTGGTCAGATGCTCACGCTGCGCCTGGAGCGTCCGTTGCGCGAGTCGGTGGTGGCGGTGCCCTTCGCCGCGGTCTACGGCGGCAACCGGGTCTATACCTTCGTCGACGGGCGGATGCGCGCGGTCGCGGTGCGCACCCTGGGGAGCTGGTTCGCGCCCGATGGCGAGGAACGGCTGCTGGTCGCGGCGCCCGAACTCGTCTCCGGTGACCAGCTGGTGGTCACCCACATGCCCAACGCCGTCGACGGGCTGCGGGTGGAGGCGCATCAGTGAGCCGGGCGCGTCGGGCAACGGGACATCGCAGCGACCTGATCGGGCTGTTTGCACACCACAAGGTCGCGGCCAACCTGCTGATGGTGATGATGATCCTCAGCGGCATCTTCGCCCTCGATCGGCTCAACATCCAGTTCTTCCCCAACTTCGATCTCGACATCGTCAGCGTCCGGGTGGTGTGGACCGGGGCCAGTGCCGAGGACGTCGAGGATGGCATCACCAACCCGCTCGAGCAGCGTCTGCGTAGCGTCGACGGACTCAGTGACCTGACCTCGACCTCCTCGCAGGGGATCTCGGCGATCACCCTGGAGTTCGACGAGGACACCGACCCGCTGCTCGCGCTCGATCAGGTCAGGCGGCTGGTCGACAACTTCCGCAACCTGCCGCAGGACGCCGAGAAGCCCGAGGTGGCGCTCGCCACCCGCTACGAGACCGTGGCGCGGCTGCTGGTGAGTGGCCCGGATCGCCCCGAGGAGCTGCGTCATCTGGTGCGCCGCTTCGAGTCCGAGCTGCTCGATCGCGGGATCGACAAGGTCGACATCCGCGGGTTGCCGGAGGAGGAGATCAGCATCTCGGTCGACCACCAGCGTCTCGAGCAGCTCGGCCTGAGCCTGGGGCAGATCGGCGATCGGGTGGCCGCCTTCAGCCGCGATCTGCCGGCCGGTCAGGTCGGTCGCGCCGAGGCCGCGCGCGAGCTGCGCAGCCTCGACAAGCGGCGCGATCCGCTGGAGTTCGCCGACCTGCCGGTGGTGACCGAGGAGGTGCTGCAGATCGATCTCGGCGATGTCTCCGAGATCGAGCGGGTGCCGCGCGACGGTCAGCTGCTGCTCACCGTCGATGGCCGTCCGGCGGTGGAGATGGTGCTGCAGCGCGCCGAGCTCGGCAATTCGCTGGAGGCGGCGCGGGTGCTCGACCAGTGGCTCGCCGACACCCGCCCGACGCTCTCGCCCGGGGTCGAGCTGGTGGTCTACGACGCCGCCTGGCAGTTGATCCGCGACCGCATCATGCTGTTGGTGAGCAACGGCGCCGGGGGCTTGATCCTGGTGGTGGCCATCCTCTTCCTGTTTCTCAGCGGACGGGTGGCCTTCTGGGTCGCCTGGGGCATCCCGGTCTCCTTCATGGCGACCCTGTTCATCCTCTATCTCGCCGGCGGCAGCATCAACATGATGAGCCTGTTCGCGCTGATCATGGCGCTCGGCATCATCGTCGACGATGCCATCGTCGTCGGCGAGGACGCCCAGGCCCATCACCAGATGGGCGAGGATCCGCTGCTCGCCGCCGAGGGCGGGGTGCGGCGGATGCTCGCCCCGGTGCTCGCCTCGTCGTTGACCACCATCGCCGCCTTCCTGCCGCTGATGCTCGTTGGCGGGATCATCGGCAACATCCTCGGTGCCATCCCGCTGGTGGTGGTGGCGGTGATCCTCTCCTCGCTGCTCGAGAGCATGCTGGTGCTGCCCGGGCACCTGCGCGGGGCCTTCGTCCACGCCCATCGCACCCAGCCGGGGTCGTTGCGCGCGCGTCTCGACCGCGGCTTCGAGCGGCTGCGCGACGAGTTCTTCCGCCCGCTGGTGACGCACGCCGTGGAGCACCGCTTCGCCACCATCAGCGCGGCGGTGGCGCTGTTGATGATCGCCGTCGGCCTGCTCGCCGGGGGGCGCATGACCTTCGTCTTCTTCCCCACGCCCGAGAGTCAGATCATCAATGCCAATGTGACCTTCGTCGCCGGCACGCCGCGCGCGCGCGTCGATGACTTCCTCGAACATCTCGACCACACCCTGCGCGAGACCGAGGCGAGCTTCGATCAGGGGCGGCTGGTCAACCTGGCCATCGCGCTGCACGGCAGCAAGCCCGAGAGCGCCGGCTCGACCGCCGATCAGCTCGGCGGGCTGCGCGTCGAGCTCACCCCGACCGATGCGCGCACGGTGCGCAACGCCGAGTTCATCCGCGCCTGGCGCGCGCGCATCGAGCAGCCGCCGGGGCTGGAGTCCTTCACCATCACCTCGCGCCGGGCCGGACCGCCGGGGCGTGATCTCACGGTGCGGCTCAACGGTGCCGAGGCCGAGACCCTCAAGGAGGCCGCGCTGGCGCTCTCCGAGGCGCTCAAGGGCATGCCCGGGGTCGGTGAGGTGGAGGACGACATGGCCTATGGGCGCGAGCAGATCATCTATCGGCTCTCGCCGGCGGGCGAGGCGCTGGGGCTGACCGTCGAGGACCTGGGGCGCCAGCTGCGCAACGCCTTCGACGGCCAGCTGGTACAGATCTTCCAGGACGGCGCCGACGAGGTCGAGGTGCGGGTGCGGTTGCCGCGCGCCGAGCGCGACCAGCTCGGCGCGCTCTATCGCTTCAACGTGCGTCTGCCCGACGGTTCGGCGGTGCCGCTGAGCGCGGTGGCCGAGTGGGATTCGCGCCGTGGCTTCGAGATCCTGCGTCATGCCGGCGGCAAGCTCGCCGTCGAGGTCTCGGCCGATGTCGACTCCGAGGTCAGCGAGGTCGGCGCGGTGCTCGAGTCGCTCGCTGCCGGGCCCTTGCCCGAGCTGCAGCGTCTCCACGGTATCAGCTACTCGTTCGAGGGACGCTCGGCCGATCAGCGCGAGACCCTGGGGGACATGCGCAAGGGCCTGCTGCTCGGGCTGATCCTGATCTATATCATCCTCGCCTGGGTGTTCGCCTCCTACGGCTGGCCGCTGGTGGTGATGGCCGCCATCCCCTTCGGTCTGACCGGGGCGCTGTTCGGGCACTGGTTGATCGACATCGACGTCACCATCCTGTCGCTGTTCGGCATGTTCGGCCTCTCCGGGATCGTGATCAACGATTCGATCATCCTGGTGAAGTTCTATCAGCAGTTGATCGACCAGGGGCTGGGGCGCCAGGACGCCCTGGTCGAGGCTGCCTGTCAGCGTCTGCGCGCGGTGTTGCTGACCAGTCTGACCACGGTCGCCGGGCTGATGCCACTGCTCTTCGAGACCTCGGTTCAGGCCCAGTTCCTGATCCCGATGGCGACCTCGATCGCCTTCGGTCTGGCCTTCGCGACCCTGTTGGTGTTGCTGGTGATCCCGGCGCTGCTGTCGGTGCACGAGAGCATCCATGCCCGGTTGCAGGCGCTGCGCGTGCGGCCCGCCTGAGCACGCTGCGTTTGCCAAGGACGAGGCCAGGGCAGTAGGCTTCGGCCATCATCCCCGTGACGCCGGTTGCGGCGTGACTGGGGATTCGGGGTGAAGCGGTCTGGTGATGCGAAGGGATCGAACCATGCAGCAGTGTTGCGGTTGGATGCCGGCCGAGCAACGGCCGGTGGCGGAGATTCAGGGATGTCTTGCGACCATGCTCGAGGGCAGTGCCGCCGAGGTGGCGCAGCGCTGTGTTGCCGAGGGTGGGTTTGCGGGTCGCTCCGGGGCCGATCTGGCCGAGTCGGACGGCCTGCTTGTGCTGATCGTCGGTCGTCCACGCAGTGCGCATGATTCCGCTCCGGTCACCGCGCGCGCGCTGCTCGCGCGCTGGCAGGAGCGGGGCAGGGCGCTGCTCGGTGAGCTGCACGGACCCTTCGCGCTGGCCGTGCTCGATCGCCGCCGCCGCACCCTGACCCTGGCGATCGATCGGCTCGGTATCCATTCCCTGGCCTTCGCCGTCGGGCCTCAGGGCGCCGTCTTCGCCACCCGCGCCGACCGGGTCGCCGCCCACCCCGAGGTGGCCGCCGCGCTCTCGCCCCAGGGGCTGTTTCACTATCTCTACTTCTACCAGGTGCCGGCGCCGGGGACGGTGTTCCACGGCGTCGAGAAGCTGCTGCCGGCCGAGTGGGTCGAGATCGACGCCTGCGGCGGGGGGGCGCGCGGTTTCTACTGGCGTCTGGCCTATCGCGACGCGCCCCGCCACGACTTCGCCGCGCAGCGCGCGCGTTTCCACGGGCTGCTGCGCGAGTCGATGACGCGCGCCCGGGGCGAGGACGCGGTCGCCGCCTTCCTCTCCGGCGGCACCGACAGCTCCACCGTCGCCGGGGTGCTCACCGAGCTACAGGGCACGCCGGCGCGCACCTATTCGATCGGTTTCGCCGCCGAGGGTTTCGACGAGATGGAATACGCGCGGCTCGCCGCCCGCCACTTCGGGCTCGACGCGCGCGAGTACTACCTGACCCCCGACGACGTCCTCGCCACCATCCCGCTGATCGCCACCACCTACGACGAGCCTTTTGCCAACGAATCGGCGGTCTCGGCCTATCACTGCGCGCGTCTGGCCGCGGCGGACGGCTACCGGGTGATGCTCGGCGGCGATGGCGGCGACGAGATCTTCGGCGGCAACGAGCGCTACGCCAAGCAGGGCGTCTTCGAGCTCTACGCCGCGCTGCCGGCGCCGCTGCGCCGCGGGCTGATCGACCCGCTCGCCGCGCTGCCGGGGATGGGAGCCTGGTGGGGCGGGCGCAAGCTGCAGAGCTATGTGCGCCAGGCGCGCATCCCGCTGCCCGAGCGCATGGAGTCCTACAACTTCGTCCACCGCCAGCCGCTCGCCGAGATGTTCACCGCCGATTTCCTCGCCGCGATCGACCCCGAGGCGCCGGCTGCGCTGCTGCGCGATCCCTACAATCGCGCGGCCAGTGACAGCTACATCAATCGCATGCTCCATCTCGACCTCAAGTTCACCCTCGCCGACAACGATCTGCGCAAGGTCTCGGCGATGGCCGCCGCCGCCGGGGTCGAGGTGCGCTATCCGCTGATCGACGACGCCATGGTCGAGTTCTCCGGCGAGGTGCCGCCGGACTGGAAGGTGCGCCGGGGTTATCTGCGCTGGTTCTTCAAGCGCGCGCTCAAGGGCTATCTGCCCGATGCCATCATCGACAAGAGCAAGCACGGCTTCGGCCTGCCGTTCGGGGTCTGGGTGCGCGAGCACGGACCGCTGCGCGAGCGCGTCTCCGATCGTCTCGCCGACAGCCAGCGTCGCGGCTGGCTGCAGCCGGGCTATGTCGAGCGGCTGCGCCGCGCTCACGAGGCCGAGCACGCGACCTATTTCGGCAAGATGCTGTGGGTGCTGGTGACGCTCGAGGAGTGGCTCGATGCCCAGCCCGACCGGGTCGTGCGGCTCCATGACTGAGCCGTCCGGGGCCGACTGTCCCGCGCGCATCGTCCTGATCGGGCCGCTGCCGCCGCCGGCCGGCGGCATGGCCAACCAGACCCGCCAGCTCGCCGAGCTGCTGCGCGCCGAGGGGCTGGCGGTCGAGCTGGTGCAGGTCAACGCCCCCTACCGCCCGGCCTGGGCCGGACGGCTGCCGGTGGTGCGCGCACTGTTCCGCCTGTTGCCCTATCTGTGGCGACTGTGGCGCGCCATGGGCGGTGGCGGGGTGGTGCACCTGATGGCCAACTCCGGCTGGTCCTGGCACCTCTTCGCCGCCCCGGCGCTGCTGATCGCCCGTGTCCGCGGGCTACCGGCGGTGATCAACTATCGCGGCGGCGAGGCACAGACCTTCCTGCGCGCCCAGGCGCGCTGGGTGGTGCCGCTGATGCGTCGCGCCGCGGCCATCGCCGTGCCCTCGGGCTATCTGCGCGCGGTGTTCGCGCCCTACGGCCTGGAGGCCGAGGTGGTGCCCAACATCGTCGATCTCGAACGCTTCGCCGCGCGCGCCGCCGCCGCGCGCCACCCCGAGGCCCCACACCTGGTGGTCACCCGCAACCTCGAGGCGATCTACGACAACACCACCGCGCTGCGCGCCTTCGCGCGCATCCGCGCGCGCTGGCCGGCGGCACGTCTGACCATCGCCGGGACCGGGCCCGAGGCCGCGGCGCTGGCCGCCGAGGCGCGCGCGCTGGGGATCGCCGAGTCGGTGACCTTCAGCGGTCGGCTCGAGCGCGCGGCGATGGCCGCGCTCTATGCCGAGGCCGACCTGATGCTCAACCCCAGCCGGGTCGACAACACCCCCAACTCGGTACTCGAGGCCTGGGCGAGCGGGGTGGCGGTGGTCAGCACCCGCGTCGGCGGGCTGCCCTATCTGGTCGAGGACGGGGTCGATGCCGTGCTGGTCGCCCCGGGTGATCCCGAGGCGCTGGCCGAGGCGGCCTGCGCCCTGCTCGACGATCCGCCGCGCCGCGCCGCGCTGGTCGCCGCCGGGCGGCGCGCGGCCGAGCGCTTCTCCTGGCCGGCGGTGCGACCGCTGTGGCTCGCGCTCTATCGGCGGATCGTCGGCGGGGAGGGGGGCGGCGGGTGAGAGACATCGCCATCACCCTGATCATCTTCGGCCTGTTGCCGGTGATCCTCTCGCGCCCCTATGTCGGCATCCTGGTGTGGTCCTGGCTCGGCTACATGAACCCGCACCGGCTCGCCTGGGGGTTCTCGACCACCATGCCCTTCGCGATGATGGTGGCGCTGGCGACCTTCGCCGCGATGATCGCCTCCAAGGAGCGCCACCCGCTGCCCTGGTCGCGCGAGACCGTGGTGCTGCTGATCCTGGTGCTGTGGATGTTCATGACCACGGCGCTCTCGCTCTATCCCTGGCTGGCCTGGCCGCAGTGGGACAAGGTCTGGCGGATCATGCTGATGACCTATGTCACCCTGATGTTGATCAACGATCCGCAGCGGGTGCGGTTGCTGATCTACGTGATCGCACTCTCGATCGGTTTCTACGGCTTCAAGGGCGGGGTCTTCGTGCTCACCGGCGGTAGCGCCAACTCGGTGCTCGGTCCCCAGGGCAGCTTCATCGAGGATCGCAACTCGCTCGGTCTGGCGATGATCATGACGGTGCCGCTGCTCTATTACATGCGTGCGCAGATGACGCATGTGTGGGCGCGGATCGGGCTGCTGGTCGGTATCGTGCTCACCCTGATCGCCATCGTCGGCACCCATTCGCGCGGCGCGCTGCTCGGGTTGGCGGCGATGATGCTGTTCTTCCTGCTCAAGTCGCGACAGAAGTTCGCCGCCATCCTGGCGATGATCCCGCTGGCGCTGGTGCTGCTCTACGTGATGCCCGAGGAGTGGTTCCAGCGCATGGAGACCATCGAGCACTGGGAGGAGGACGAGTCGGCCTCGGAGCGGGTGCGCGCCTGGCACAACGCCATCGATCTCGCCCAGCACCGCTTCATCGGTGGCGGCATGCGCGCGCTGGTGGTCTGGGGCGGGCGCGACTCGCACAGCATCTATTTCGGCATGCTCGGCGAGCACGGCTGGGTGGGGCTCGGGCTGTTCCTGCTGCTGCTGTTGCTCACCTGGCGCTCGGCGAGCTGGATCATCCGCAACGCCAAGCGCCAGCCCGAACTCCGTTGGGCGCGTGATCTCGCGGCGATGATCCAGGTCAGCCTGGTCGGCTACATGGTCGCCGGCGCCTTCCTCGGGCTGCAGTACTTCGACATGTACTACCACCTGGTGGTGATCGTGGTGATGACCAAGATCCTGGTGCGCCGCGCGCTCGAGCCCGATGGGCCGGCGCGTGCGCCACCGCACGTCCGGCGCGCGCCGGCACCGGCACGGGGGCTGGACCGATGAGCCTGGTGTCGACGCTGGTCGTGCTGCTGCTCTGCGCCTGGTGCGCCATCCTCCTCGTCTATCGTCGGCGTCTGCTGCGGCTGTGGCGCGAGCCGGTGCTCGCCGCCCCGGTGCTGATCATCGAGAGCGACGACTGGGGGCCGGGGCCGGCGTCCCATGTCGCCGCGCTCGAGCGCCTGATCGCGCTGCTCGCGCGTCATCGCGACGCCAGCGGGCAGGCGGCGGTGATGACCATCGGCGCAGTGCTCGCGATCGCCGACACCGCCGCGATCCGCGCCGGCGAGATCAGCTGCTACCGACGTCAGCGGCTGTGCGACAGCGACGGCGCGGCGATGCGCGAAGCGCTGCTCGCCGGGCGCGCGCGCGGGGTGCTCGCGCTCCAGCTCCACGGCATGGAGCACTACTGGCCGCCGAGCCTGCTGACGGTCGCGCGCCGCGACGCCGAGGTCCGCGACTGGCTGGAGACTGCCGCCGGCAGCGATACCGAGCGTCTGCCCTCGGCGCTGCAGAGTCGCTGGACGGATGTCACCACGCTGCCCTCACGCCCGCTGCCCGAGTCCGAGATCCGCGCGGCGGTGGCCGAGGAGGTCGCCTGTTTCGAGACCAGCTTCGGCGCGCGTCCGTTGGTCGCGGTGCCGCCGACCTTCGTCTGGACCGAGCAGGTCGAGCGCGCCTGGGCCGAGGCCGGGGTGCGGGTGATCATCACCCCGGGGCGGCGTCTCACCGGGCGCGACCGCGCCGGGCGTCCGGGCGGCTGCGATCGCGACATCCTCAATGGTGAGCGCGGCGCCGGCGGGGTGCGCTATCTGGTGCGCGATCTCTATTTCGAGCCCGCTCTCGGTCACCGCCCCGAGCGGCTGTGCGACGAACTCGCGCGCCACTTCGCGCTGGGGCGCCCGGCGCTGATCGAGACCCACAGGTTCAACTTCACCGGCGAGCACGCCGAGAGCGCCTATGCCGCGCTCGAGACGCTGCTCGAACAGGCGCGCGCGCGCTGGCCGGGACTGCGCTTCATGTCCGCCGAGGCGCTCGCCACGGGCCAGGTGAGGGGCGCGGAGTGGCTGGTGCGCGATCGCGCGCGCCGGCTCGAGGTCTGGCTGCGTCGCGCCGCGCGCGTCGACCGGCTGCGCAAGCTCGCCTGGTCGAGCGGGCTGGCGCTGCCGGCCTGGGCGCTACTGGCGGTCTTGGGCGCGTGGCGCCGAGGAGAGGAACACGGATGACGGATGCACGCTATCTGGTACTGAGCGAGCTGTTCATGCCCACCAAGGGGGGCACGGCGGTGTGGTTCGCCGAGGTCTATCGCCGACTCGGTGGCGCCGGGACCCATATCGTCACCGCGCGGGTGCCGGGCGACGCGGACTACGACCGCACCCAGCCCAACAGCGTCCATCGGGTGACGATGCGCGAGTCGCGCTGGCTGCGCCCGGCCTCGCTGCCGCGCTATCTGGGGCTGTTGCGCGGCGGTCTGGCGGCGATCGCGCGCGCGCGTTTCAGCGCCGTGCACGCCGGTCGGGTGCTGCCCGAGGGGCTGGTCGCCTGGCTGCTGGCGCGACTGATCCGCCGCCCGCTGGTGGTCTACGCCCACGGCGAGGAGATCACCACCTGGTCGCGCTATCCGCGTCGGCTGTGGGCGATGCGCTGGGTCTATCGTCGCGCCGAGCGGGTGGTGGCCAACAGCGACTTCACCCGCGAGCGCCTGCTCGAGCTGGGGGTGCGCCCGGCGCGCATCCGGCTGATCCACCCCGGGGTCGACCTGGCGCGCTTCCACACCGCGATCGACGCCAGCCCGGAGCGCGCCGAGCTGGGGCTCGGCGAGGGCGCGCGGCTGATCCTCTCGGTCGGGCGGCTGAGTCGGCGCAAGGGCTTCGATCGGGTGATCGAGGCGCTGCCCGCGCTGCGCGCGCAGGGGCTCGACGTCCATTACGCGGTGATCGGCATCGGCGAGGACCAGCACTATCTGGAGACGCTCGCCGCGCGTCACGGCTGCGCCGAGCGCGTCCATCTGCTCGGTCACGTCGCCCCCGAGGCGCTGCCGTGCTGGTACGCCGCGGCCGATCTGTTCGCCATGCCCAACCGCGAGATCGACGGCGACACCGAGGGCTTCGGCATGGTCTTCCTCGAGGCCGCCGCCTGCGGTACGCCAGCGCTTGCCGGGCGCGCCGGTGGCACCGGTGCGGCGGTGCTCGACGGCGAGACCGGCCTCAGGGTCGAGGGCGCCGACGCCGAGGCGGTGAGCGCCGCGTTGGCGCGGCTGCTCGGCGATCCGCTGTTGCTCGCGCGCATGGGCGAGGCGGCCGCCGCCCGCGCCCATGCCGCGTTCTCCTGGGAGCGGGTCGCCGAGCTGACCCGGACACTGTGATGATCAAGACACCCGCAGCACTCTCGCGCCGACTGGTCTATCCGCTCCAGGAACGGCTGCTGGGACGCCCGACCTTCGCCATGCTCGACGAGCTGGAGCAGAGCCAGTGGTTGTCGCGCGAGGCCATCGAGACCTTGCAGCGGCGCCGGCTCGCGCGGCTGCTCGGCATCGCCAATGGCCACTGTCCCTGGCATGCCGAGCGGCTGGCGGCGGTCGGTCTCGGCGCGGTCGATGCCGCCACCGAGCTCACCCCCGAGGACCTCGCGCGCATCCCGACGATGGACAAGCGTGACGCCCAGCTCGCCGGCGAGCGGATGCGCTGGAGCGGGGTGCCGGGCGGGGCGCAGCCCTACAACACCGGCGGGTCGAGCGGTACGCCGCTGCGTTTCGTGTTCGGTCGCGCGCGTCAGGCCGCCGACGCGGCGGGGCGGATGCGGGCGCGACGCTGGTGGGGGGTGGAGGTCGGCGACCCCGAGGTCTATCTCTGGGGCGCGCCGGTCGAACTCTCGCGGACCGATCACGTCAAGCAGCTGCGCGATCGTCTGCTCAACCAGCTGGTGCTCGACGCCTTCGCCATGTCGACGGCCAACATGGACCGTTATCTCGTCGCGCTCGAGCGTTTCGACCCGGCCTGTATCTACGGCTATGCCAGCAGCCTGGCGCTGCTCGCCGAGCATGCCCGGGCGCGGCGTCGCATCCCCCGGTTGCGCGCTCTGCGGGTGGTCTGCGCCACCGGTGAGCCGCTCTATCCGCATCAGCGTGATATCATACGCGACGTGTTCGGCGTGCCCGTGGCCAACGAGTTCGGCAGTCGCGATATCGGCTTCACCGCGCACCAGACGCCCGCCGGTCAGCTGTTGCTGCTGAGCGAGGGGCTGATCCTCGAGGTGCTCGACGATGCCGGGCGCGCGGTGGCCCCGGGCGAGGCGGGCGAGGCGGTGATCACCGGGCTCTGCTCCGAGGCCCAGCCCTTCATCCGCTACCGCACCGGCGATCGGGTGCGGTTGAGCGCCGAACCCTGTCGCGCCGGGCGCGGACTGCACGTGATCGACGCGGTGCTGGGGCGCTCGACCGACTTCGTGGTCAAGCCCGACGGCACGGTGATGCACGCCCTGGCGGTGATCTACATCCTGCGCGCGGTCGAGGGGGTGGCCGAGTTCAAGGTCATCCAGCACGCGCTCGATGTCATCGAGGTCCAGCTGGTGACCAACGCGCGCTGGCGCGAGGCCTCGCGCCAGACCATCCTCGCCGCCTTCGCCGAGCGGCTCGGCGCGACGGTGCGGGTCGATATCGAGCAGGTCGCAGCGATCGCCCCGGAGGCCTCGGGCAAGCATCGCTATGTCGTCAGTCGGGTCTCGCCGCCGTTTGGTGGGGCCGTGGAGAATGAGGAGTCCAGTCGATGACATCCCCGCTCACCCTGCTGGGGCTGCCCAAGCGTTACCGGTTGTGGCGCCCGACCCATCTGCGCCTGATCGCCGCCGATCTGCTGCGCCCCGCCGCCCAGTCCCCGCGCGACCGGCGCGCGCACCTGAGCGCGGCGATCGACTGGCTGTGCCGCGCCCAGGACCGACGCGACGGGTGCGCCGACGCCGGCGGGGTCTCGGCCGGGTGGAGCTTCGAGGACGGCTGGCTGCCGAGCTATCCCGAGACCAGCGGCTATATCGTCGAGACCCTGCTCGCCGCCGCGCGGGTGCTCGATCGCCCCGAGCTGACCGCGCGCGCCGGGCGCATCCTCGACTGGGAGCTGGGGCTGCAGTTGCCCGACGGCGCCTTCCCCGGACACTTCGGCGAGCCCGGCAGCAACCCGGTGATCTTCAACACCGGCCAGATCATGCACGGCCTGCTCGCCGGTCATCAGCAGCTCGGTCGCGACGACTGTCTCGCCGCGGCGGTGCGCGCGGCGCACTGGATGGTCGAGCGTCAGGACCCCGATGGCTGCTGGCGGCGCAGCGTGCACAACGCCATCCCCCACGTCTACAACACCCGCGCCGCCTGGGCGTTGCTGCGCACCGGACTGGCCAGCGGCGAGCCGGGGCTGGTCGAGGCGGCGCTGGCCAACCTGCGCTGGGCGCGCTCGCAGGCGAGCCCCAGCGGCTGGTGGCGCGAGAACGCCTTCCGTCGCGGCGAGGCGCCCTTCACCCACAACATCGCCTATGCCATGCGCGGCCTGCTCGAGGGCGGGGTGCTCGCGGGCGACCCCGAACTGGTCGAGTCGGCGGCCTGCGCGGCACGGGCGCTGGTGCGCGCGCAGCGTGCCGACGGCTGGATCGCCGGCGCCTTCGCCGAGGACTGGCGACCGGCGGCGCGCTACAGCTGTCTGACCGGGGTCGCGCAGATCGTGCTCAACTGGCAGCGGCTCGAGCAGCTCGGGGTCGTCGGCGCGTGGCGCGAACCGATCGAGCGCGCGCTGGGGTTCCTCGTGCGCAACCAGCGTCTGCGCGGCGACGGCGCACCGGATGACGGCGCGCTGGCAGGCTCGCTGCCGATCTGGGGTCGCTATTCGCGCTTCGAGTACCCCAACTGGGCGACCAAGTTCCTCGCCGATGCGCTGATCATGGCCTGCTCCGACGAGGTCGTGCCGCCGCTGCCCGAGCGCGCGTCGGTGGAGGCCGGGGCATGAGCGGGCCGCGCGTCATGGTGCTCTGCGGGCGCTCGCCGCGCCACCTCCACCTGGCCAACCGGCTGTGCGCCTGCGCCGAGGTCTGCGCCGTGGTCCACGAGGCGCCGACCCAGTGGACGCGCGAGAAGCTGCTGCGCAACCTGCGCCCGGCGGTGGCCGGGCGCAAGGCGTGGCGCTGGCTGCGCGATCGTCGTCGTTACAGCGGCAACCCCGAGGCGCGCTTCTTCTTCGGCGAGGCCGCGCCGGCGCTCGCGCGGCCCGAGCTGGCGCACGAGGTGCCGAGCGTCAGCGACCCGGCGCTGCTCGCGCTCGCCGAGCGGCTGGCGCCCGAGCTGATCTGTGTCTTCGGCACCAGCCTGATTCGTGGTCCGCTGCTCGAGCGCTACCCGCTGATCAATCTGCACGGCGGGCTCTCGCCCGAGTATCGCGGCGCCGACTGTACCTTCTGGGCGCTGCACAACGGCGAGCCCGAGCAGGTCGGCTGCACCCTGCACTTCATCGACCAGGGGATCGACACCGGACGGCTGATCGCCCATGTCAGCCCCGAGATCCGTCCCGACGACGACGAGCTGACGCTGTTCTGGCGCGGGGTGCGCGACAGCGCCGAGGTCTATTGCGAGGCGCTCGCGCGCTGGTGCGCCGGTACCCTGTCGGGGACGGTGCAGCCGGGGCGAGGGCGGCTCTATCAGGTGCGCGACCGCAGCTGGAGGGCCGAGCGCGCGCTGGCGCGCCGCCTGGCGCGCGCGCCGCTGCCGGCGTTGCCGGCGCGGGTGCGCTGGTTCGAGGCCGCCGCGCCCAGTGAACAATGAGGATGTCATGAAGAGGATCGATCAGGTGAGCGAGACGAGTCGGGATCGGGCCGCGGCGCTGCTCGGCGCGGGGCTGCTGTTGCTCGGCGCCGTGCTGCTGGCGCCGTCCCCGGTGCGCGCTGCCGAGCCGACGGCGCTGGAGATCGTGATGTTGCCGCCCTATTGCCAGGCGCGACTGAGCGGTGATCGGGCGGCGATGGAGCAGTGGAGTGCGGCGCTCGGCAAGGAGGTCCATCTGCACATCCACCACTATTGTTACGGCTTGGTCTACGTCAATCGCGCCAACCAGACCTTTGAGCAGCGCAAGCGGCGCTATCTGCTCAATCAGGCGATCAGTGAGTTCGACTATGTGCTCAAGCGCTGGCCGCCGACCTCGACGCTCTATGCCGAGGCCCAGGGGCAGAAGGCGCTGGCGCAGATGCTGGAGCAGCCATGAGCGAAACGGCGGGGCAGCCTGGAGCGCAGGCACGGGTGTCGGTATGGCGCGAGCTCTACGCCTATCGCGAGCTGATGCTGACCCTCGCCTGGAAGAACGTCATCGTGCGCTACAAGCAGGCCTATCTCGGTCTGGTGTGGGCGGTGCTCAAGCCGTTGCTGCTGATGCTGATCTTCAGCGTGGTCAAGGGGTTCGTCGGCATCGAGACCGGCGGCATCCCCTATCCGGTACTCGCCTTCGCCGCACTGATGCCCTGGATCCTGTTCCAGGAGTCGGCCTCCGAGGGGGTCAACAGCGTGGTCGGCAACGCCGCGCTGATCCGCAAGATCTACTTCCCGCGCGAGATCTTCCCGATCACCGCGACCCTGACCAAGCTCATCGAGCTGTTGATCAGCTTCGCCATCCTCGCCGCGCTGATGGCCTACTACCAGATGGCCCCGACCTGGCAGGTGCTGTGGGTGCCGCTGATCATTGCCTATACCCTGCTCGCGGCACTGATCATCAGCCTGGTCGGCTCGGCGATCAACGTCTACTACCGTGACATCGGGGTGGCGCTGCCGGTGTTGCTGCAGATCGCGATGTATCTCTCGCCGGTGATCTATCCGCTGTCGCTGGTCAAGCAGCGTCTGCTCGAGGACCAGGCCGCCGGCGCCTGGTCGGACTGGCTTTACCTGATCTACACCCTCAATCCGCTGGCCGGGATCATCGACGCCTTCCAGCGCACCATGCTCCACGGCCAGGCCCCCGACCTCGCCAGCCTGTGGCCGGGCATGCTGCTGACGGCGCTGCTGCTGCCGCTCTCCTACCGGCTGTTCAAGCGCGCCGAGTCGCGTTTCGCCGACGTGATCTGAGCCATGCAGGCCCCTCAGGTCATCACCCGGCACCCATCCCGCGCGCGCGCCGAGCGGCGCGGCGCGGGGCACTCCCTTGCCACCCAGGCGCCGCGGCACGGCCGCGGCGCGGACGACCCCGTGGACCCACATGGCCATCTACTATCTCTGTCCTGAGCACCGCCACCCGGTCGGTGGCGTGCGGGTGATCTATCGCCATGTCGACATCCTCAACGCCCACGGCATCCCGGCCTACGTGGTGCATCGCACCCCGGGTTTCCGCACCGACTGGTTCGACAACGACACCGCCATCGTCTACTGGCGCGAGACCCGCGTCGAGCGCCTGCTGGCGCGGCTGCGCCGTCGGTTGCTCCCGGAGGCGGTGATCGAGCTGCCGATCCGTGGCGGGCGCGCCGCGAGGATCGGCGCCGGGGACATCCTGGTGGTGCCGGAGATCTACGGCCCGGACCTGGCCGCCGCCCAGGGGCGCGGTATCCCCAAGGTGGTGCTCAACCAGAACTGCTATCTCACCTTCAACGGTTATTCGCTCGATCCGGAGCGGCGCATCACCCCCTACCAGCACCCCGACGTGCTGGCGACCCTGGTCAACTCGAAGGACGGTGAGGACTATCTCCGCCATGCCTTCCCCGCGCTCGCGCTGCACCGCTTCCGCCTCTCGATCGACCCCGAGCGCTTCGCCTATCGCGGCGAGAAGCGACGCCAGCTCTGCTTCTCCTGCATCAAGAACCGCGCCGACGCGATGCAGGTGATCAACATCCTCAAGTTCCGCGACGCGCTGCGCGGTTTCGAGGTGGTGCCCTTCATCAACCGGCCGCAGTACGAGGTGGCGCGGATCTACCAGGACTCGGCGCTGTTCCTGAGCTTCGGCTATCCCGAGGGCTTCGGCCTGCCGGCGGCCGAGGCGATGGCCTGCGGCTGCGTGGTGGTCGGGTTCCACGGCGGCGGCGGGCGCGAGTTCTTCCGCCCCGAGTTCTCCTATCCGATCGAGCAGGGCGACGTCCTCGGCTTCGCCCGCACCGTCGAGCGGGTGATCGAGGGGCTCGACCGCGACCCCGAGACCTTCGCCGCCAAGGGGCGCGCGGCCTCCGAGTTCATCCATGCGCACTATGCCCCGGAGCGTGAGGGCGCCGAGGTGCTCGGCGCCTGGCGCGCGATCCTCGAGCGCGCCGGACAGGTGGGCGGGGCATGAGTCGTCGCGTCGGCGTGTGCCGCGCGACCCGCAATCCGCGTCCGTGGTGACGGGCGCCAAGGAGTCGATGACGATGAGGCCAGCAAGCAGCACCGAGCGATGCCGGGGGCGGGCGCGATGAAGGCGCGGATGATCGCCTTCCACCTGCCGCAGTTCCACCCGACCCCGGAGAACGACGCCTGGTGGGGCAAGGGGTTCACCGAGTGGACCAATGTCGCCCGCGCCGCGCGGCTCTACCCCGGCCACTACCAGCCGCACGTCCCCGCCGACCTCGGCTTCTACGACCTGCGCCTGCCCGAGGCGCGCCAGGCCCAGGCCGATCTCGCCCGTGCCCACGGTATCGAGGGCTTTTGCTACTACCACTACTGGTTCGGCGGACGGCGTATCCTCGAGCGCCCGGTCGAGGCCATCCTTGCCTCCGGCGAGCCCGACTTCCCCTTCTGTCTGTGCTGGGCGAACCACAGCTGGAACACCGCCTGGCAGGGCACCGACTCGACCCTGATCGAGCAGGTCTATCCCGGCTGGGACGACCATGGCGCGCACTTCGACTGGCTGTTGCGCGCCTTCACCGATCCGCGCTATCTCAAGGTCGACGGCAAGCCGATCTTCGTCATCTACAAGCCCGATCTGATCCCCGACGTCGCCGCGGTGATCGCCTTCTGGCGCCAGCGCGCCGAGCGCGCCGGGCTGCCCGGGCTGCATCTGATCGGGGTGTCGCACCGCAGCGAGCGCTGGGACCCGCGCGAGCGCGGGCTCGACGCCTCGACCATGCAGGTGCTGCCGCAGCGCGACGGGCGCATCCCGCGGCGCTATCTCGGGCTCAAGCTGCGCCTGGCGCTGCGCGGCAACCGTCACCAGCTGACCATCTGGGACTACGAGGAGATGCGCCCGAGCCTGCTGCGCAGCCGTCCCGCGCCCTGGCGCGACTATCCGCTGGTGTTGCCCAACTGGGACAACACGCCGCGCTCCGGGATGCGCGGTCTGGTGCTCCACGGGGCGACCCCGGAGCGCTTCCGCCCGCACCTGCGCGAGGCCATCGCGCGGGTCGCCGAGCATCCGCCAGAGGAGCGCATCGTCTTCCTCAAGGCCTGGAACGAATGGGCCGAGGGCAACCATGTGGAACCCGACCAGCGCTTCGGTACCGGCTGGCTGGAGGTGATCCGCGAGGAGCTTGCGGCGCCGTCCGCGACCTGAACCCCGACCATTGGAGCCCCGAACGATGCAGCCGAACGCGCCTGACGGCATCTCCGTCATCATGCCCTGCTACAACTGCGCGCGCTTCGTCGCCGAGGCGGTCGACAGCGTGCTCGCCCAGACCCATCCGGCGGTGGAGCTGATCGTGGTCGACGACGGCTCGAGCGATGACTCGCTGCGCATCCTCGAGGGCTATGGGGCGCGCATCCGGTTGCTGCGCCAGCCCAATCGCGGCCCCTATGTGGCGCGCAACCTCGCCCTGCGTCATGCCGAGGGGCGTTATCTGGCCTTCCTCGACGCCGATGACTGGTGGCTGCCGGAGACCCTGGAGCGTCTCCATCGCGCGCTGCGCGAGGCCGAGGCGGATATCGCCTACTGCGGCTGGCAGAACGTCGGCGAGGGGATACGCGCCGCGCCCCACGTGCCGCCCGAGCGTGATCGCCGCGCGCTGCTCGAGCACGCGGTGCGCAGCTGTCCCTGGCCGATCCATGGCGTGCTGGTGCGGAGCGCACTGGTGCAGGGAGTCGGCGGTTTCTCCGAGCGTCGTCGTACCGCGATGGACTACGATCTGTGGCTGCGCCTGCTGGGGCTCACCGACCGGGTGGTGCGGGTACCCGAGGTGCTCGCCTTCTATCGCTGGCACGACAGCGGCCAGATCTCCGCGGTGAAGTGGCGTCAGGTGCTCGATGCCTGGGAGGTGCAGCGACGCTTCGTCGCCGAGCACCCGGGGCTGCTCGACTGGATCCCGGCGCGCCGGTTGCGCGCGCTGATCGACGATCAGTTGCGCGACCAGGCCTATCGCGCACTGTGGCGGCGCGATCTGGTCTCGGCGCAGCGGCTGTTCCGCCATGCCTTGCGGGTCGGTGCGCTGGGGCGCGGCGATATTGTCCATGCCCTCGGCGCGCTGCTGCCCGGTTCGCTTTATCGTGCTCTGATCGGGGCGCGTGACCGGGGGCAGCCGGCGCCCGGGGGTGAGTCGTGAGCGCAGGGGCCGAGCGTTGTCCGGTATTGATGTATCACCGGGTCGATCTGCCCGGGTCGCGATTCTGCGTCCCCCCGGCGCGTTTCGCCGCGCAGCTGCGCGCGCTGGCCCGCGCCGGTTTCCGTGCCGTCACCCTGGAGCACTTCACCGCCTGGCTGGCGGGTGAGACGCGGCTCGAGCCGGGGGACTTCCTGCTGACCTTCGATGACGGCTATCGCGACCTCCATCACCATGTCCTGCCGGTGTTGCGCGAACTCGACTGGCCCGGCGTGGTGTTCCTGGTCAGCGACCGGATCGGCGGCGAGAGCCGCTGGGCGACGGATGATGAGGCGCGACCGGTCTATCCGCTGCTCGATGCCGCGATGATCGCCACGCTGCGTGCCCACGGGGTGAGCTTCCAGTCGCACTCGCGCACCCATCCGCGGCTCACCGCGCTCGACGCGACGGCGCTCGCCGATGAGTTGGCGGGCTCGCGCGTGCGGCTCGAGGCCCTGCTCGACGAGCCGGTCGAGGCGCTCGCCTATCCCTTCGGCGCGGTCGACGAGCGGGTGGCCGAGGCCGCGCGCGACGCCGGCTATCGTCTCGCCTTCTCCACCCGCAGCGGCTTCAACCGTCGCGGCGAGGATCGCTGGAGGCTGCGGCGCATCGATGTCCACGGCGACGACAGCCCGCGGATGCTGCTGCGCAAGATCCGCCTCGGCACCAACGACGGCGGGCTGATGCCCCTGGTTCGCTACTATCTGCGCCGTTTACTCGGCAAGGTCTGATCATGGACGCCTCGATCATCGTCTGTACCTACAACCGCGCCGACTCCCTGGCCGAGACCCTCGACGCCCTGGCGGCACTGCGTACGCCGCCGGGGTGCGACTGGGAGGTGGTGGTGGTCGACAACAACTCCAGCGATCACACCGCCGCGTTGCTGCGCGAGCGCGCGGCGGGCTGGTCGCGGCTGCGCGCGGTCAGCGAGCCGCGTCAGGGGCTCTCCCATGCGCGCAACCAGGGCATCGCCAGCGCCCGGGGCGAGGTGCTGCTGTTCACCGACGATGATGTGCTGCCCGAGCCCGACTGGCTCGAGCAGGTGCTCGACGGGCTCGAGCGCGAGCGGGCGGACGCCTGCGGCGGCTATATCGCGCCGATCTGGGAGCGACCGCCGCCGTCCTGGCTGAGCGCGCGTTTCCACGGCTTCCTCGCAGTCCGCATGGACGAGCGAGGCCCCTTCGTCTTCAACCCCGGCGACTCGCCCCCCTATGGCGCCAACATGGCCTTCCGCCGCGCGGTGTTCGAGCGCGTCGGCGGGTTCGACGTGAACCGCGGGCGCAAGGGCGCGGTGCTCGCCAGCGGTGAGGACGGCGAGCTGTTCGAGCGGGTGCTGGCCGCCGGGATGCGGGTGGTGTGGCTGCCGCGGGCGCGGGTCCATCACAAGGTCGAGGCCTTCCGTCTCGAACGGCGCTATTTCCGCCGCTGGCGCTACCAGAACAGTCGCAACCTCGCCCAGGCGCGGGGACTGCCCGGGGGGCGCCGGCTGCTCGGCGTGCCGCTCTATGTGCTGCCGCAACTCGCGCGCGCGGTCGGTCGCTGGCTGTTGGCGCTCGCCACCGCGCCGGCCGACGAGACCTTCAGGCGCGAGATCCTGATCCATCACTTCCTCGGTACCATCCACGGGCTCTACGACACCCGCGCGCGCGGCCACGAGTGAGCGCGACGCTCAGTGCAGCCAGGGCTGGAGCCTCGCCCTGAGCCGCGCGACCACCTCGGGGTGCGCGGCGGCCCGGTCGTGGCGACAGTCGGGGTCGCGCTCGAGGTCGAACAGCTGCCAGATCGCGCCCGCGACGAGTGGCTGATAGGTCAGCTTCCAGCGCCCCTCGCGCACCATCCGGTCCTTGGCGCGAACCACCAGATCGGCGTACTCGGGGCGGATGGCGAGGGTGCCGCTGCGGTGATCGGGCACGTCGAGCAGACCCAGCAGGTCGGGGTAGCGCAGATGGCCCTCGGGCATCCCCGGCAGGTCGGTCAGCCAGATCCCGCTCTCGGTGTAGGCGGTGAGTGCGGGGGCGGGTGCGCCGCCGAGACAGGCGACGAGCGAGACCCCGTCCATCGTCGGCGGCGGTCGCAGCCCGCAGCGCTCGAGCAGGGTGGGGGCGAGGTCGACGCTGCGCACGATCCCCTCGATGCGGTGTCCGCCGCGCTCGCCCGGGTCGCGCACGATCAGCGGGATGCGCGCGCTGTGATCGCTCAGCACGCTGTTGCCCTGGCCCCAGGTGTCGTGCTCGAAGAACTCCATGCCGTGGTCGCTGTAGATCACCACCAGGGTGCGCTCGGCCAGTCCGCAGCGCCCGAGATGATCGAGGATGGCGCCGACCTCGTCGTCGAAGCGCTTCACGCAGCCGTCGTAGAGCCTGAGGATCTGGTCGAGGTCGAACTCGCGTCTCGGCTCGCCCTGGCGGCGGATGATCTCGAAGGGGTCGGTGAGGCGCGCCATCGCGAACTTCGACGGCCCGCTGTAGCCGGGCTCGGCATAGCGGGCGTAGTAGGGATGCTCGCAGGCGAAGGGTGGGTGGGTGGTGGAGAAGAAGGCATTGAGCAGGAAGGGGCGCTCGTCCTCGGCCAGCCGGCTGAGCCGGGCACGCACCTCGGCGCCGAGCGCGCTGGTCGAGGGTACCCCGCCGAGATAATAGACCTCGGGCAACAGCCGCTTGCCGAGCCGGTTGTGGAGAAACAGCGAGAGGAAGAGTCGCAGGTCCTTGGGGCCCTGGCGCAGCAGATAGCGCAGGTTCCAGGAGTCGTCGGGCAGGTCGAGCCGGTCGAAGCCGAAGTCGAACTTGCCGAGATCGGCGCCGCACCAGTCGCTGATCGCCTCGCTGCGATAGCCCGCCGCGCCGAGCAGCCGGGGCAGGCTCGGCACCCGCAGCCGGGTGGCGGCGTCGGCGACGAAGTTGTCGCGGATCCCGTGGGTCTGTGGCCAGGTGCCGGTGAGCAGCGAGATCAGGCTCGGTGCGGTCCGCCCGCAGGGCACGTAGCAGTGCGCGAACTGGGTGCCGGCGGCGGCGAGCGCGTCGATGTTGGGGGTCAGACCCCGCGGGTGCCCGGCGCAGCCGAGCCAGTCGGCGCGCAGGGTGTCGCAGCCGATCAACAGCAGGTTGGGGCGCTCGCGGCTGCCGGCGCGCCCCTGGCGCGCCGGGGCGCGTGGCCGCTGGCTGGCGAGAT
>NZ_RHFJ01000170.1:0-255 GCF_003718675.1 Marichromatium sp. AB32 | reverse complement strand
CGCCCGCCGGCATGTATCGCCCGAGTGAGGGGATGGGGGCGGTGAACGTGTTGCCGGCGCTGGAGCGGGGATACATCACCTTCGGTACGCTGACCCGCGGGGTGCGTGTCAACCATCGCACCATCCGAGTGTGGTCCGAGATCCTCGAGCGGGTGCCGGGCGCGCGGCTGGTGGTCAACAGCAGGGACTTCTCCACCGAGGCCGAGCAGGAGGCGCTGGCCGAGCGCTTCGCCGCGCACGGGATCGGCGGCGAGC
>NZ_RHFJ01000169.1:0-255 GCF_003718675.1 Marichromatium sp. AB32 | reverse complement strand
CGCCCGCCGGCATGTATCGCCCGAGTGAGGGGATGGGGGCGGTGAACGTGTTGCCGGCGCTGGAGCGGGGATACATCACCTTCGGTACGCTGACCCGTGGGGTGCGTGTCAACCACCGCACCATCCGGGTGTGGTCCGAGATCCTCGAGCGGGTGCCGGGTTCGCGGCTGGTGGTCAACAGCAGGGACTTCTCCACCGAGACCGAGCAGGAGGCGCTGGCCGAGCGCTTCGCCGCGCACGGGATCGGCGGCGAGC
>NZ_RHFJ01000168.1:0-255 GCF_003718675.1 Marichromatium sp. AB32 | reverse complement strand
TCGAGTACGAGTCCGATACGCGTCACTACGCACACGTCGACTGCCCCGGCCACGCCGACTACGTGAAGAACATGATCACCGGTGCGGCGCAGATGGACGGCGCGATCCTGGTGGTGTCGGCCGCTGATGGCCCGATGCCCCAGACCCGCGAGCACATCCTGCTCTCCCGTCAGGTCGGCGTGCCCTACATCATCGTCTACCTGAACAAGGCCGACATGGTCGACGACGCCGAGCTCCTCGAGCTCGTCGAGATGG
>NZ_RHFJ01000167.1:0-260 GCF_003718675.1 Marichromatium sp. AB32 | reverse complement strand
GCCGACGGCTGCTCGACCCCGATCGGGACATAGCACCCCCCGGCGGCGAGCACCCCGAACACCGCCGCGACCTGGGCCGCGCCGCGCGGCAGCGACACCGCCACCGCCTCGCCCGGGGCGAGTCCGGCGGCGCGCAGCCAGCCGGCGATGCGCAGCGCCGCGGCGGCGAGTTCGCCGTGGTCGATCACCCGCTCGCCGTCGAACAGCGCCGGGCGCCCGGGCTCGCGCCGCGCGGTGGCGAAGAGCCCGGCGTGGAGCAG
>NZ_RHFJ01000166.1:0-262 GCF_003718675.1 Marichromatium sp. AB32 | reverse complement strand
CCAGTAAGTGATGTTATTGCGCGTGCTAAGCGTGTGGGGGTGATCGGGCCCGAGGATGCGGGTTTGGTCGGCGAGCAGGGCCTCGGCGGCGGCGAGCGCGGCCTCGATGGCGCCGGACTCGGCTTGCAAGTAAGCGATGTTGTTGCGCGTGGCGAGCGTGTGGGGGTGATCGGGCCCGAGGATGCGGGTTTGGTCGGCGAGCAGGGCCTCGGCGGCGGCGAGCGCGACCTCGATGGCGCCGGACTCGGCTTGCCAGCGAGCG
>NZ_RHFJ01000165.1:0-290 GCF_003718675.1 Marichromatium sp. AB32 | reverse complement strand
TCCCCTTCCCCAAAAATAGGTCCAGCGAAAAGTAGAGACCGACGGCATGATGGTGGCCGAGCAGAGGAGAGCCCACATGCGCAAGAGCAAGTACAGCGAGCAGCAGATCGTTGACGCACTGCGTCGTGCTGAGTCAGGAATGGCCGTCAAGGACGTGTGCCGAGAGCTGGGCGTCAGCGCGGCGACCTTCTATCAATGGCGCTCGAAGTACGGGGGGATGGAGGCTTCGGACCTGAAGCGGCTGCGCGCGCTGGAGGAGGAGAATCGCCGGCTCAAGCACATGTACGCGG
>NZ_RHFJ01000164.1:0-297 GCF_003718675.1 Marichromatium sp. AB32 | reverse complement strand
CCCACGCTCGATCGTTGGCGCACACCCGAGGCCATCCTCACCGACCTCCAGCAACTCCGCTTCCTACCCTTCTACTACCACTACTACAGCAGCGAGAGCGGCGCCCTGGTCAGTCTGGTGCTCAACCTCGGGCTCTATGGGATGGCCGGGATGTTGCTGGTGCCGTGGACCTCGGATCGATGGGGAGCGTACACTTGGGGTGGCTGGGTTGCGGCAATCGTCGGGGGCGGGTTGGCGTTCGCGGTCGAGGGGCTGCGGTTGGTGATGGGGTTGGGGGTCGATCCGACGAATGTTTGG
>NZ_RHFJ01000163.1:0-336 GCF_003718675.1 Marichromatium sp. AB32 | reverse complement strand
GCGAAGAGGTTCAAGTTGTCAGCGACCAGCTGACAGCCGCCAGCGAGAGAGGACGGGCTTGTCTCATCCCTTCAAGGTTGACTGCAAACCGACACTGGAGGCTGTTTGCTGAAGGCTGGTCGCTTTCTTCGCGCCCTTCGCGGCTTTGCGGTACGAATCAGCTTCCAGCGACCAGCGACCAGGGGATTGAACCGCAAAGCCGCAAAGGGCGCGAAGAGGTTCAAGTTACCAGCGGCCAGCTGCAGCCGCCAGCGAGAGAGGACGGGCTTGTCTCATCCCTTCAAGGTTGACTGCAAACCGACACTGGAGGCTGTTTGCTGAAGGCTGGTCGCTTTC
>NZ_RHFJ01000162.1:0-346 GCF_003718675.1 Marichromatium sp. AB32 | reverse complement strand
GAAGAGGTTCAAGTTACCAGCGGCCAGCTGCAGCCGCCAGCGAGAGGGCAGACTTGTCTCGTACCTTCAAGGTTGACTGCAAACCGACACTGGAGGCTGTTTGCTGAAGGCTGGTCGCTTTCTTCGCGCCCTTCGCGGCTTTGCGGTTCGAATCAGCTTCCAGCGACCAGCGACCAGCGACCAGCGACCAGGGGATTGAACCGCCAAGCCGCAAAGGGTGCGAAGAGGTTCAAGTTGTCAGCGACCAGCTGACAGCCGCCAGCGAGAGAGGACGGGCTTGTCTCATCCCTTCAAGGTTGACTGCAAACCGACACTGGAGGCTGTTTGCTGAAGGCTGGTCGCTTTC
>NZ_RHFJ01000161.1:0-362 GCF_003718675.1 Marichromatium sp. AB32 | reverse complement strand
GCGAAGGGTTTTGAATGAGGGAGGCGGTCGACGTCCGGCGCACAGCCCCGTCGGTTGGGTTGCCGGCTTTTACCAGCGTCAACGTCTGCTGAGAACGGCAATCGGCGCCGGGACAGGAACCGAACGCAGGCCACGCACTCGCACGCGCCGCGGCGTCAGCCGCACATCCCCGACTCCCCTTGGCGTTCTTTGGGTCTTTGCCGTTCAATCTTTCCGGCTGGCGGCTGGCGGCTGGCGGCTGACGGCTTTTTCGGCGCACAAAGTAAAACCCCCGAGCACAGGGTGCTCGGGGGTTTTGGGATAAGGTCCTGGCAGTGACCTACTTTCGCATGGGGAGGCCCCACACTATCATCGGCGAGGTC
>NZ_RHFJ01000017.1:0-60958 GCF_003718675.1 Marichromatium sp. AB32 | reverse complement strand
CCGATCTGCTTGGGCACATGGTCATCCATCCCCGCCGCCAGACAGGCCTCACGATCGCTCGCCATGGCATTGGCGGTCATCGCCACGATCGCGACCCGCTGCCCGGCACCGGACTCGCGCGCGCGGATCGCGCGCGTCGCCGCGAGCCCGTCGAGCACCGGCATCTGCATGTCCATCAACACCAGCTCGAAACGTCCGGGCGCAAAGCGCTCGAGCGCCTCGGCGCCGTGCTCGGCCAGCGTGACCACACACCCCCAGCGCTCCAGCAATGCCCGCGCCAGACGTTGATTGATCACATTGTCCTCGACCAGCAGCACCCGCACCCCGGCGAGCAGCGCCGTACCGCCGGGCGCGCCCGAGGGCGCCGGGCGCGGCCCATCCAACGCCCGCAGCAAGCCGCTGACCTCGCCCGGACTCACCGGTTTGGTCAGCACCGCAAAGCCCGCGGCGGCACAGCGTCGCGCCTCCTCGCCCTGCAGCCCATAGGAGAGCAGCGCCAACCGCTCACGTTCGACCAGCCCGGCCTCGACCAGCCGCTCGGCCAGGGCCACGCCACCGTCGCGCGCGGCGATCAGCGCCAGGGTCAACGGCCGCGCATCGCGGGCGCGCATCTCGGCCTCGACCGCAGCGGCACTCACCACACGCAACCCCAGCCGCTCGAGCCAGTCGACCAGGGTGAGGCGCGCACGCGGGTGCGGCTCGACCACCAGTGCCCATCCTCGAGACCGAGACGCCTCGGTCTCGGCTCCGGCGACGAGGGTCTCGTCGAGCGACAACGGCAACTCGACGGTGAAACGGCTCCCCCGACCCGGCTCGCTGTCGACCGTGATCCGCCCCCCCATCAGTTCCACCAGACGCGAGATGATGCTCAACCCCAGCCCGGTGCCGCCGAAGCGGCGGGTGATCGAGACATCGGCCTGACCGAAGACCTCGAAGATCCCCTCGAGCTGGTCGGGGTGGATGCCGACCCCGGTATCGGCCACCGCGAGCGCGACCCACTCGCCCTGGCCGGAGGAGAGGCGCTCCAGGGTGACCCGGATCTCGCCGGCGGCGGTGAACTTGATCGCGTTGTCGCAGAGATTGACCAGCACCTGGCGCAACCGCGCCGGATCGCCGAGGCGCCGCCGGGGCAGCGTCGGGGCAAGCTCCAGGACCAGCTCGACCCCCTTGGCGGCGGCCCGTGTGCCGAGCGGCTTGAGGGCCCCGGCAAGGAGTTCGGCAAGATCGAAGGGGATGTGCTCGAGCTCGACCCGGCCGGCCTCGATCTTGGCGAAGTCGAGCAGGTCGTTGAGCAGCGTCAGCAGGGTCCCGGCCGAGGTGCGCACGATGGTGAGATAGTCGCGCTGGGTCGGATCCAGGTCGGTCTCGAGGGCCAGCTCGGTCATCCCGATGATGCCGTTCATCGGGGTGCGGATCTCGTGGCTCATGTTGGCGATGAAGCGACTCTTCGCCGCGTTGGCCGACTCGGCCATGTCGCGTGCCTCGCGCAGCTCGGCCTCGACCCGCTTCCACGCGGTGATGTCCATGGCGACCCCGGTCATGCGCGGCGCCCGACCGTCGCCCTGATCGCAGGGGGTGGCCTGAACGCGATGATGACGCAGCTCGCCGCCGGGCAGCAGCACCCTGAACTCGGCCTCGAGGTCGCGCGCCTCGTCGAACGAGGCGCGCAACGCCGTCTCCATCCGCGCGCGGTCATCCGGGTGGAGACGGCGCAGCCAGGTCTCTACCCGGCCATCGAACTCGACCGCGTCGAGACCATGCAGGGCCAGCATGCGCGCATCCCAATCGAGTCGGTCCCCTTGCGGGTGCCACTCCCACACCCCGAGCCCGGCGGTGGCCGCCGCCAGCTCCAGGCGCGCGCGCTGATGACGCAGCTCGGTCTCGAACAGACAACCGCGTGCGGCATTGGCGAGACGACGCACCAGCGGCACGAAGGCCCGCTGGAAACGGGTCGAGAGCATGCCGACATCGGCCCCGCGCAGCAACAGCAGCACCCCGAACCCCTCGAGACGGAAGGCGTGGAGTGCACAGCGCGAATCGACCGCCACCAGCGGCAGGCCACCGGGCTGCTGGCGCAATGCCTGATACAGCCCCTGTGGCGTCCAGCGCTCCCAGAAAGCGGCATAGCAGGGGTTGCGCGCGAGGTTGCGCGGCAGCATGCAGCTCAGCGGCGGCGCCGTCGACGAGACCTCTTCGAGCTGGAGCACCGCCGCGCCGCTGCCCTCGAGCAGGCGCACCATGCTGACCAGGAAGCGGCGCACCATGGGCTCGAGGTCGACGCTTTCACCGATGGCCACCGCGAGCGCGTAGAGCACCTCGGTCTCGTCGTTCGGGGAGGTCGCCATCACAGCGCTCCGCCGGGCGGCACGAAGGCGCGCAGCAGCGCTTCGAGCGAAGGTGGCGCCATCGGTCGTCCGATCAGATAGCCCTGCACCTGATCGACCCCGAGCGCCTCGACGAAGTCGCACTGACGCTGGGTCTCGATCCCCTCGGCGATCACCGTCAGCCCCAGGCTCTGCCCCATCACCGTGACCGCGCGCACGATCGCCCGCGCCCGCCGTCCCCGGGTGACGGTGGCGACGAAGGCGCGATCGATCTTGAGCACATCGAGCGGGAAGTGCTGCAGATACTCGAGCGACGAGTAACCGATGCCGAAGTCGTCGATCGCGACCTTGAGCCCGAGCGCGCGACAGCGACCGAGCAGCTCGACGGCGGCCTCCGGCTCCTGCATCGCCAGCCGCTCGGTGATCTCGAGTTCGATACGACCGGGGTCGACGCCGGTGTCGCCGAGCACCCGCTCGATCAGCGTGAACAGCCCGGGGTCGAGGAACTGACGCGCCGAGAGGTTGACCGCGACCCCCAGGCCCGTCCCCTCCCAGGCGACACACTGACGACAGGCCTGCTCCAGCACCCAGGCGCCGACCGGCCGGATCAACCCGAGCGACTCGAGCAGCGGCACGAAGCGCGCCGGCGAGAGATCGCCCCAGCGTGGATGGCGCCAGCGCAGCAACGCCTCGACCGCGACGATCTGCCCCGACTCGAGATCGAGCTGCGGTTGGTAGTGAAGATGAAACTCCTCGCGCTCGAGCGCGCCGTGCAACGCCTGCTCCAGCTCCAGCGCCTCGGCCAACCCCTGACGCAACCGTGGCGCCGAGGGCGCCTCCTCGCTCAGCGTGCCACGCAGCCGCGCCAGACGCTGCGCCTGCTCGGCGAGCGCAAGCAGCTGCTTGGCGTCGTCGCCGTGACCTGGATGACAGCAGAATCCACCGCTCAGGGTGAGCACCAGCTCGCGCCCATCGATCGGATAGGGCCGCCCCAGCGCATGCAACAGACGGGCGAAGCGCGCCTGCAACCTCGGCAGATCGGCCCCGCAGAGCAGCACCCCGAACTCGTCGCCACCAAGCCTGGCCGCAAGCTCCGACGACCCGCCGGACTGTTCGAGCCGCTGCGCCAGGCTACCCAGCAGCAGATCGCCCGCAGGCTCGCCCAGGGCGTCGTTGTGACGATGGAACTCGACCACATCGATCCAGCCGACCAGCAACACCGAACCCGTCACCACCGCCCGGCGCAGCGCCTGCTCGATCTGGCGCAGGAACAGCCGTCGATTAGCCAGCCCGGTCAACTCGTCGTGCAGCGACAGATAGTCGACCAGATCCTCGGTGCGGCGCATCTCGGTCACGTCCTGGAGCACGCCCAACACCCGCTCGGCGTCGTGCTCGGAGTGCTCGCCGACCACCCGCAGCAGCCGCTCGCCATTGTCGCCGCACAGCCGGAACTCGATCTCGAAGGAGCCCTTGCCGACGCGCGCCACCTGCATCATCCGCTCGAGCCGGGGGCGATCGGCGGGGTGGACCAGCGCCAGCACCGAGGACACCCGCTCGAGCGCACCGGCATCGACCCCGAGCAACACGGCCGCGTCATCGGACCAGGACAGCGCATCATCCTCCAGCGACCATTGCCAGAAGGTCAGCCGCGCGATGCCGCGCGCCACCCGCTCGTGCTGACGATTGCGCCGCACCTGCAGGTTGAGTGCACCGGCGTGCAGCGCATAACGGACCCGCTGGCTCAGCAGCGACCAGTTGATCGGCTTGACCATGAAATCGGTGGCGCCGGCCTCCAGCGCCGCCTCGATGGTCTCGACCTCGTCGGCCCCGGTGACCATGATCACCGGCGTGGCGATCTCGACCTCGAGCGCGCGGATCCGCCGGCAGACCTCGAGCCCGTCCATCCCCGGCATGCAGACATCGAGCAGCACCAGATCGGGCTGAATGCGGGCAAAGCACTCGAGCGCCTGGGCGCCATCGGCGGCGGCCTCGACGGCGAACCCCTGGCGGCGCAACGCGCCACAGATCAGCCCCCGGGTCGGGGCATCGTCATCGACGACCAACACCCGCCCGAGCGCACCCGTCCCCTGCGTATCCGCCCCCTGCGTCCCCATCTAGTCCTCCATCTCCCGATGGCCCGCGATCTAAGGTTGAGGCAGGGGCAACCGATACAAACCGTCGCGGCTCGAACGGCACCCAGTCAGCAGCCACAAGCCCGAGGTGATCATCATGCACCATGTCGACCCCGAGACGATCGCCGAGCTGCGCGACCTGCTCGACGAGGAGCTCGACGCCATCATGCTCGCCTTCGCCCAACAGCTCCCCGTCCAGCTCGAGCGCCTGGAGCAGGCCTCACCGAGCGAGTGCGGGGCGCTGGCCCATGCCCTCAAGGGCAGCGCCGGCAACATCGGCGCGACCATGCTGGCCAGCGCGGCCGGCGCGCTCGAACAGGCCGCGCGCGCCGGCGAGCCCGAGACGATCGCCGCGGCCCGCGCGCGATTGCGTCCACTGGCCAGCGCCGCCCTGGACGAGCTGCGCGCGCTCGGCGCGCTGCGCGAGGCGCCCTGATGCCCACATCGCTCCAGAGCGCGGGCGCCATGCGCCCGGTCTTCGTCGGTCGCCAGCCGATCTTCGACGCCAGCGCGGGGATCGTCGGCTTCGAGCTGCTGTTTCGCGCCGGACACACCGACAGGGCCGCGATCGACGACAGCGACCGCGCCACCACCGAGCTGCTGCGTACCGTCTTCGTCGACATCGGCGTCGAGAACCTGGTCGGTGACCGGCTCGCCTTCATCAACCTCTCGCCGCGCTTCATCGGGCGCGAGGTGATCGCCGCCCTGCCCGCCGAGCGCACCGTACTCGAATTGTCGGTCAGCGCCGGGATCGGTCCCCAGACCCTAGCCGCCATCCGTCTGCTCAGGGACCAGGGCTTCAGGGTCGCGCTGCAGTGCACGGGCGCGGGCGCGCTGCCGGCGCACGCGCTCGAGGCCGTCGATCTGGTCAAGCTCGACGCCCGCGCCACCGCGGCACCGGAGCTCGAGGCGCAGTGCGCCCGGCTCGCCGCCCACGGGCTCACCCTGATCGCCGAGAAGATCGAGGACGAGACCACGCTCGCCCGCTGCCGGGCGCTGGGCTTCGATTATTTCCAGGGTTTCTATCTCTCCTACCCCAACGTGATCGAGGGGCAGCGCATGGCCGGCGCGGCGCTCGCGCTGCTGCGCCTGATCGAGACCCTGCAGCGCCCCGATACCACGGTGGCCGAGATCAACCGCAGCATCACCAGCGACGCGGCGCTCAGCCTGGAGATCCTCAGGCTCGCCAACAGCCCCCGCTTCCGTCGCCGCGAACCGATCGAATCGGTCGAGCACGCGATCGTCGTGCTCGGGCGCGACACCATTCGTCACTGGGCGCTGCTGCTCACGCTGCGCCGCACCCAGGGCTCGCCGGTGGCGATCGAGCAGATCCTGATACGCGCACGCATGGGCGAGTTGCTCGCACCCGTGCTCGCACCCGGTGATGCACCCCAGCGCTACTTCACCCTGGGGCTGCTCTCGGCCGTCGAACGCTTCCTCGGCGTCGCGCTCGAGGAGATGGTGGAGCAGGTGCGACTGGGACCGGAGCTGCGCGCGGCCCTGTTCAATCATGAGGGGATCATGGGGCTGGCGCTGGAGATCATCGAGGGATTCGAGCAACCCGACACCCCCTTGCCCGACGACCTCACGGTCACCGCCGAGGCGCTCTCGACCCGCTATATTCAGGCCATCGACTGGGCGCGCGAGACGCTCGACACACTGAAATGAAGGACGATCGAATGGATGTGACGCGTCATTGCACCGCCGCGCTGCTCGGTGTCGCGCTCCTGCCGACACTCGCTGCCGGCGCCGGGTTCGACTGCGAGCGCGCCTCGACCCCGATCGAGCACAGCATCTGCGCCGACGCCGAGCTCGACGCGCTCGACGCCCGGCTCGCCGAGCTCTATCGCGCCGCGCGCGAGCGGCTCGCGCCCGCCGAGCGCGAGGCATTGCGCCAGACCCAGCGCAGCTGGCTCGCCGCGCGCAACCGCTGCGGCCCGGATCGAGACTGTCTGCGAGCGCAGTATCTGCAGCGCATCGAAACGCTCGCACCACCACGGGCACGGCTCACCCGCACCGGCCCGCACTACCAGCTCGAGGCCAGTTATCCGGTGTTCGCCGGGGCGCCGGAGACGATCAACCGCGCGGTGCGTGCATTCGTCCAGGAGCAGGTCGATGCCTTCCTCGCCAGCACCGAGGAGCTCCTGGCCGATCCCGAGCCGCCGCTCGGACCGGCATGGTCGTTCGCGCTCGAGGGCGAGGCCGGCCACCGCACCGACACCCTGCAGGTCGTCGCGTTCGAGGGCTATGCCTATTACGGCGGGGCGCACGGCATGCCGCTGTTCGCGCCGCTGCTGCTGGATCTGTCCGAGGCCCGCGCGCTCGACCCGGCGGAACTCTTCCGCGCCGACAGCGACTGGCTCGCGCGGCTCGCCCGACTCAGCCGCGCGGCACTCGCCGGACGCGACCTGCTCGGTGCCGATGCCGACTGGGTCAACCAGGGCACCGCGCCGGTGGCGGAGAACTATCAACTGTTGCTGCCCGGCCCCGATGGGATCACGGTGATCTTCCCGCCCTATGCGGTCGCCGCCTATGCCGCCGGCGCACAGCGGGTGCTGATCCCCTATGCCGAGATCGACGACCTGCTCGCACGCCCCCTGCGGGCGCCTTGAGTCAGGCGCGCCGGAACCGGACGCGATGGCGCGGGTCGAAGGCGATCGCCCGCATCCCGTCCCGCCGCTATTGCGAGACCGGCGGGGACGGGATGGGGGCGGCGATCAGAGCAGCACGCTCACCAGCTTGTAGGCCGAGCGCTCCACCGCCTTGTTGACGAAGGCGCCGACGAGCGCCTTGCCGAACAGGGTGCCGGCCCTGGTCGCCAGCTCACCGGAGCGTGAGTCGATCTCGACACAGCCATGACGCTCGAGGGCCTCGAGCAGCTGGGCACGACCGATGCGTGCCGGATCATAGAGCAGGGTCAGGCTCGATGCGCGCGGATTGAAGCGCACCTCGGTCACCCCCTCGAGCGCCTGCAGCTCACGCTGCGCCTCGCCGTCGAGCAGCGAGCGACAGCGCAGTGCCGCCGAGCGGATACGCAGTCGCCCTGGAACATGATGGATGTAGTGACTCATGGAACCCTCGGTACTCTCGTCGCTGGAAGGTCATCGATGTGCCTGGCCTGTCGCCGGCGCCCACCGGCCCGGGAACAACCGAATCCGTGCCGTTTCGCGTCGTCGCTGCGCTCCTGCAACGGCCTGTCGGAGTGTCGTCGTCCCGACGCCATCGCAAACGCGAACGGTTATCGATAATAGTTCTCGATCAGGCATTAAGCAAGGGTTGTGCGCGTTTGTTTCTTGCCGACAACCTTGCTATTTTCGATCGAATCAGCGGGATCGGCCCGCCCTCTTCCACCTCAAGCTCGCGGAGCGTTAGAACGATTTCATGAAAGAAGCAGACTGGCTCCTCTTCCAGCTCGACGACCTGGTCTCGAGCGTCGATCGCAACGGTGTCGCCTTCAAGGAATTCCTGCGCACCCCGTCGCTCTCCTGCTCGGTCTATCACCTCCCGGCAGGCTCCAAGGACATGGCCAGCGCCCATGAGGAGGACGAGCTCTATCTGGTGCTCGAGGGACGCGCGCAACTGCGGGTCGGCGACAGCGTGCGGCTGGTCGAGAAGGGCACGCTGATGTACGTGCACGCCGCCTGCAGCCATGCCTTCTTCGACATCGAGGAGGATCTCACCGTGCTGGCCTTCTTCGGCGCGCCGGTACGCGCACACCTGCAGCGCGGCTGACCCCGCTCTCAGTCGTCGACCGGCGGCGCGAGACGACGCTCCTCGGCACCATCGAAGTCCACCCCGCGCAGGGCGTTGAGCAGCACCGCCAGGGTGGTGCCGTTGTGCAGCACCGCGCTGGCCAGGGGCGAGACCCGACCGCTCGCCGCGCCGACCAGGATCGCGGTGTTGATGCCGACGGCGGCGCGGAAGTTGTTGCGGATCAATCGCATGGTGCTGAGCGCCAGGGCGCGCGCGTCGGCCACCGCATCGAGCCGATCGTCGGTGAGCAGGATGTCGGCCGTGGCGCGGGCGATATCGGCACCGCGCGGCATGGCGATGCCTACATCGGCGGCAGCGAGCGCCGGACCGTCGTTGACCCCGTCGCCGACGAAGGCGACCTTGGCCCCGGCATCCTGCAGGCGCATCAGGATCGCCGCCTTGTCCTCGGGCGCGACCTCGGCGTGCACCGCGTCGAAACCGAGCTCGCGACCCAACGCCTCGGCCTTGCTGCGGCGGTCGCCGCTGATCATCACCAGCCGCTCGATGCCGAGCGCACGCAGCCGCGCCAGCGTCTCCGGGGTCTCGGGGCGCAGCGTGTCGCGCAGCGCGATCAGCCCGACCGGGCCCTCGCGGTTGGCGACGAAGAGCAGGATCTTGCCGGCGTCGTGGAAGCTCGAGATACGCGGCTCGAAGGGCGAGAAGTCGATGCCCTCGTGCTCCTCGAGATAGTGACGGCTGCCGATCATGATCCGCCCCCCGGCGACATCGGCCGAGAGCCCGTGGGCGACCAGATAGTCGACCTCGCCGTGGCTGATGTGCTCGAGTCCGCGCGCCTGTGCGGCGTCGACCACGGCGCTGGCGATCGGGTGCGAGGCGTGCTCCTCGATCGAGGCGACCAGCGCGAGCAGGTCACACTCGTCGCACCCCGGGTGGGTGGCGAGCACCTCGACATCGGTGACCGCCAGCTCGCTGTGGGTCAGGGTGCCGGTCTTGTCGAACACCAGGGTATCGACCCCGGCGAGCTGCTCGATCGCCTCGCCACCACGCATCAGCACCCCATTGCCCGCCGCACGCGCCATCCCCGACTTGATCGCCACCGGGGTGCCGAGCTTGAGCGCGCAGGCATAATCGACCAGGAACACCGACTGCACCCGACGCAGGTCGCGGGTGGCGGCATAGACCGCCGCCCCCGTGCCCAGGGTCAGCGCCACGCGCTGATCGGCGAGCCGATCGGCCTCGCTCTGGGTGACCGAGCGCTTGGTGAGCGCATCGCCGATGAAGCGCGCCACCCGCGCCGAGGTGGTCTCGGCGCCGACCTGGGTGGCCTCGATGCGCAGCCGCCCCTCGACCAGCACCGAGCCGCAGATCACCCGTCGATAGACCGACTTGCGCACCGGCACGTCCTCGCCGGTGACCGCCGACTGATCGACCAGCGCCACCCCGTCGATCACCCGACCGTCGACCGCGATGCGCTCCCCCGGCCCGACCTGAACGATCTCGCCGACCTCGACCTGATCGCCGGGCACGCGCACCAGCTCACCGTCGCGCTCGACCCAGGCCGGCGCGGGGTCCGGGCGCAGCAGCCGCGCCAGCATGCGATCGGAGCGACGCGCGGTGCGCTCCTCGAGATAGGCGCCGAGACGCAGCAGCAGGTCGGTGACGGTGGCGGCATAGACCTCGCCACGCGCCGCCGAGAGCCCTACCGCCACGGCATCGAGCACCTCGACCTTGACCCCTTCGTTGACCAAGGTGTCGACCCCGCGCGCCAGCGTCGGCGCGGCACTGGTCACCGCCAGCGCCAACCGCCAGCTCGGCGGCAACAGCGGCAGCAGCGCCAGCGCCAACAACGAGGTCGCCACCGGCGCCAGCCCCGAGTCCGGCTCGCCGGCGGACACCGGCAGCGCGTCGTGACCGACATGGGGCACATAGGCGCGCAGCCGCTCGATGACGCGAGCGCGCGCCTCGGGCGTAGGCGTGAACTCGATCACCAGCGAACCCGTCGCCACCCCGGTACGCACCTCGCGCACCTCGGGCAGGGCATCGAGCCAGAGTTCAAGGGTGTCCGGTGCATAACCGGGGGCGCCGAGGGCGGGGAGACGCAGCCGCAACCGACCGGGCAGCTGGTGAACGACGCGATAGCGCAGCGCGGGCAAGGAAGGGGTCACGAGATCAGGGTCCTGAACTGGGCGTGGGCGGGCGGACGCACCCGCCCACGTGGGCTGGGGGAGAGGGTGACGCTCAGGGATCCTGACGCTGCGAGGCGTGCCGCAGCTCGGCCTCGGCGTCGCCGAAACGCTCCTTGATCTCCTCGACCCCGCCCTGGACCATCGCCCAGGCGCGTACCATGCCGTTGATCGCGGTGCGCTGCACCTGCTCGTTGGTGAGCAGATAGGTCGCAGCGGCGCCGATCACCAGCCCCTTGAGGAAGCGGTCACGCGACAGCGTCGCCAGCGTGCCCTGCTGGTTCTGGGGGTTCCACTGGGGCTGCTGCATCGCCATGGGCGCATGATAGCCCTGGTAGTAATAGGCCTGTCCCTGAGGCGGAAGAGCCGCACCCTGGCCCTGGTGATACTGCTGATACTGCCCACCCTGGGCCTGTCCCTGGGGGGCACCCCCCGGTTGGCCCTGGGCGCCCTGCCCTGGATAGCCGTATTGATTGCTCATGCCGAGTCTCCTGTGGTCGGTCGTGCGTTGTTCGGTGCCGGTTGCCGGTTGCCGCGCGCCTTGACCAGGCCACGCAGCAACATCACCAGTGCCGCGCCGGTGATCAAACCGCCGATGCCCTCGGCGATGTTCTTCGTGACCCCGTGCTGATGACGTTGACGTTGATCAGTCATGCATATCCCCATCGGTCCATTGACGCAGCCCGTAGAAGACCGCCGACCCGGCCAGGAACATCAGCCCGAGCCGCAGCGCCCCCTGATCGGCGACGGTGGAGGCCACGGCGCCGGCCGCAGCGGTGGCCACACCCGCGGCCACCGCGCTCTTGCCGGTCTCGACCAGGGCCAGGTTGGGAAGCTGCTCGCCGGCCTGGATGCGATCGACCTGACGGGCCGCGGCGAGACTGCCGCCGATCACCGCACCGAGGGTGGCGAGCCGCACCAACGACCCGCAATCGCTGCTGATCGCCGGGGCCGTGGGCGCCGTGCCCGGCCAGAAAACGGGAGGCTGGCTCATGCCTTCTGCTCCTCGCCACCACCCTGACCCTTGTCGCCACCGAAGAGGGTGCGCTGGACCGAGCCGTTGGTGAACACCAACACGGCGGCGGCACCGAGCAGCGCGCCCTTCCAGAAGTCGGTGTCATTGAAGTCGATCAGCTTGGAGAGGCTGTTGAGTCCGTTGCCACCATTGGCCAGCTCATCGACCAGTTCCGCCACCCCGGCGCCGGCGCCGTGCTGGGCACCGAACCCCTGGTGCGCACCGGCCCCCGGGGGATAACCACCCGGCGCCGCGCCATGACCGGCCCACTCGGGCTGCCCACCCTGGTACGGCGCGCCCTGATAGGGCATGGCCCCAGGCGGCATGCCACCGGGCTGATAGCCGTACTGCGGCGGCTGCGCCCCCGGGTACGGCTGTCCCGGATACGGCTGCTGCGGCGGCATCATCCCCGGCATCCATTGCGGCTGGCCACCGGCCTGAGGCCCATATCCACCCTGCGCGGTCTGTGGTCCCTGGGGCTGAGCCGCGGCGGCGCCCGGCGGCGGCGCGCCCCAGGCCGGCTGCGGGGCCTGCTGCTGGCCGGGGTGCATGCCCATGCCAGGCTCCTGGCCCTGCGCCGACCAGGGTACGCCGGCGCCCTGGACACCCTGGCCCGCAGCGCTGTCGCAGCCCTCGGCCTGCCAGGCCTGCGCGCCCTCCTGGCCGCCTCCGGGCATATCCGGTCGCGCCTGCGCCTCTGACTTGTGTTCGCTCATGGTGACTCCGCTTGGATGGATGGGTTGCGGCACCGCACTCGAGACGGTGCTCATCGTCGTCCTCGACCTCGCGATGCACGGACCGCTCGATCGAGACCGCAGCGGTGGGGGCACCGCACTGCCACGGCGGACGGTCCCGACTGGAGAATAAAGTTAACGCAGCCGCCCGTCGTAAACAATAACGATTTACGTTTGCATAGAGAGCGGGGCGCGGTTAGACTCGGAGGGTCTGGAGATGGTTGGAGTATCCCCCGGAGGAACCAGCGATGCCGTCCGTACCCGCAGCACGCCAGGGGCAGCCGCCCCCGGTCTCGATCTGTCATCAGGTGCCGGGGCGCGTGCGGCTGCGCGTGCCGCTGCTGCTCGCCGAGCCCGCTGCGGCGGCGGCGCTGGTCAAGGCGCTGCGCGCCCTGCCCGGGGTGGAGGGCGTACGCAGCAATCCGGCCTGCGCCAGCCTGGTGGTGCGACATCATGCGTCCCAGCCACTGGCGGCGAGCACCATCCTCTCGACACTGACTCCATTGATCCATCAATCGCGTCCTCCGGCGGCCGCTCCTCTGGTCCATCCTATACGAAAAACGCCAAAGTGGAACAGGGCGCACCCCCAGCGCGTACAGCGCCGGCGCTCGCGTACCGACTGCCCGCTGTGCCGACTCAAGCTCAGGGCGGCGCGCTGGATCATGGCCGACGTGTGGCGCTGCTGGCAGGAGCGTACGCGCGCGCGTATTCGTACCCTTATGGTCACGGCGCTCTCGCCGCTGCGTCACTGACCGAGCCGACACCGCTCACACGCCCGAATGGCGATGCCATAAAAACTTAATATTCAGCGCATTGCCATATGACCTTGACGATGCCCGGTGATGTCGCGGCGCCATGGCGCCATCACGCACCCACCCGCCCCCACTCGGCCATCCTGTCTGGCCTTCCCCCCGACCATCGACTATCGTGAGCACCTGAACTCACGCAATCACCGATTGAGGAGTCTGCAATGGTCACCCCCGTCGCGCATCCTGACGCGAACCTGTCCCCAGAGCTTTTGAAGCGGATCGACGCCTACTGGCGCGCCTGCAACTACCTGGCCGTCGGCATGATCTATCTGCGGGACAACCCGCTGCTGCGCGAACCGCTGCGCGAGGAACATCTCAAGCAGCGCCTGCTCGGTCATTGGGGCGCGAGTCCCGGACTGTCGTTCATGTACGTCCATCTCAACCGCATCATCAATGCCTACGACCAGCGCGCCATCTTTCTCGCCGGCCCGGGTCACGGCGCCCCCGGGGTGCTCGCCCCGGTCTATCTCGAGGGCACCTACTCCGAGGTCTATCCCAACAAGAGCGAGGATGAGGAAGGTCTGCGCGCCTTCTTCAAGCAGTTCTCCTTCCCCGGCGGCATCGGCTCGCACTGCACGCCCGAGACCCCCGGCTCGATCCACGAAGGCGGCGAACTCGGCTACTCGATCTCGCACGCCTTCGGCGCGGCCTTCGACAACCCGGATCTGTTGGTGGCGGTCGCCGTCGGCGACGGCGAGGCCGAGACCGGACCGCTGGCCACCTCCTGGCACTCGAGCAAGTATCTCAACCCGATCCGCGACGGTGCGGTACTGCCGATCCTTCATCTCAACGGCTACAAGATCAACAACCCCACCCTGCTCTCGCGCATCCCCAACGAGGAACTGAGCAACCTGATGCGCGGCTACGGCTGGACCCCGCACTTCGTCGAGGGCGACGACCCGATGGAGATGCATCAGCGCATGGCCGAGACGCTCGATCGCTGCCTCGCCGAGATCCGCGGCTTCCAGCAGCAGGCACGCGAGAGCGGCCAGGCCAACCGCTGCCACTGGCCGATGATCGTGCTGCGCACCCCCAAGGGCTGGACCGGTCCGAAGACGGTCGACGGCAAGCGCGTCGAGGGTTTCTGGCGCGCCCATCAGGTGCCGCTCTCGGGGATGCACGGCAATCCCGCCCATCTCGAACAGCTCGAGGCGTGGATGCGCAGCTACCAACCCGAGGAGCTGTTCGACGAGCAGGGCCGGCTGCGCCCCGAGCTCAAGGCACTCGCGCCCCGGGGCGAGATGCGCATGAGCGCCAGCCCCCATGCCAACGGCGGCCTGCTGCGACGTGCGCTGCGCCTGCCCGACTTCCGCGACTACGCCCAGCCGATCAGCCGTCCGGCCACCGAGCGGGCGATGAACACCCGTCCCCTGGGGGCGATGCTGCGCGACGTGATGGCGCGCAACACCGACAACTTCCGTGTCTTCGGCCCGGACGAGAACACCTCCAACAAGCTCGACGCCATCTACGAGGTGAGCAAGAAGCTGTGGCTGTGCGACTACCGCGAGGAGGACGCCGACGGCGGTGAACTCTCACCCGATGGCCGGGTGCTGGAGATGCTCTCGGAGCACACCCTCGAGGGTTGGTACGAGGGCTATATCCTCACCGGGCGGCACGGTTTCTTCGCCACCTACGAGGCCTTCGTCCACGTCATCGACAGCATGTACAACCAGCATGCCAAGTGGCTGTCGATCTGCGAGGACATTCCCTGGCGCGCCCGTGTCTCCTCGCTCAACCTGCTGATCACCTCCACCGTCTGGCGCCAGGACCACAACGGCTTCACCCACCAGGACCCGGGCTTCCTCGACGTGGTGGTCAACAAGAACCCCGAGGTCACGCGGATCTACCTGCCCCCGGACGTCAACACCCTGCTCTCGACCGTCGACCACTGCCTGCGCAGCCGCGACGACATCAACGTGATCGTCGCCGACAAGCAGAACCATCTGCAGTACCTGGACATGGACGCGGCCATCAAGCACTGCACCAAGGGCATCGGCATCTGGGAGTGGGCGAGCAACGACCAGGGCGGCGAACCCGACCTGGTGATGGTCGGCTGCGGCGACATCCCCACCAAGGAGGCGCTGGCGGCCACCGCGCTGCTGCGCGAGCACTTCGCCGACATCCGCATCCGCTTCATCAACGTCGTCGACCTGTTCCGTCTGCAACCGGCCGGCGAGCACCCCCACGGGCTCAACGACGCCGATTTCGACAGCCTGTTCACCAAGGATCGGCCGGTGATCTTCAACTTCCACGGCTATCCCTGGCTGATCCACCGTCTCGCCTATCGCCGCACCAACCACAGGAACCTGCACGTGCGCGGCTACAAGGAGAAGGGCAACATCAACACCCCGCTGGAGCTGGCGATCAACAACGAGATCGACCGCTTCAGCCTCGCCATCGACGCCATCGATCGGGTACCGCGGCTGCAGGTGGCCGGCGCCCACGTCAAGGAGCGGCTGCGCGACATGCAGATCGAGTGTCGCAACTACGCCTTCGAGCACGGCGTCGACAAGCCCGAGGTCGACGACTGGACTTGGCCCTATTGATCTGATCCGACCGGGGCGCGTTCACGCGCCCCGCCCCGACGCATCTCCCCTCTCCCCACACTGAGGCGTCACCGATGAGCAAGGCGCAACGACCCGAGTCACCCTGCGAGCCCCGCGAGCCGACCCGCACCGGGATGTCGAAGGAGGCGCTGAAACAGGCCTATATCGACAACCTGTTCTTCATCCAGGGACGCTTTCGCGAGGTCGCCACCCCCCATGACCTCTACATGGCCGCGGCCTACACCGCGCGCGACCGACTGCTCGAGCGCTGGGTGCGTTCGGCGCAGCTGTTCAAGTCGAGCCATGCGCGCACCGTCTGCTACCTCTCGGCCGAGTACCTGCTCGGTCCGCACCTGGCCAAGACGCTGATCAACCTCGGCATCACCCAGGCGGCGCGCGAGGCGGCCGAGGAACTCGAACTCGACTTCACCGCGGTACTCGAGGAGGAGGAGGAGCCGGGACTCGGCAATGGTGGGCTGGGGCGGCTGGCCGCCTGCTTCATGGACTCGCTCGCGACCCTGCGCATCCCCGCCATCGGCTATGGCATCCGCTACGAGTTCGGCATCTTCGACCAGCGCATCGAGGACGGCTGGCAGGTCGAGGTCAGCGACAACTGGCTGCGCAACGGCAACCCCTGGGAGATCCCGCGACCGAAGATCTGCTTCCCGGTCTGCTACGGCGGGCACACCGAGCGCTATCGCGACGCCGATGACCAGTGGCGCACCCGCTGGGTACCGGCGATGGTGATCCAGGGCGTCGCCTACGACACCCCGATCCTCGGCTTCGGTACCGACAACGTGAACCTGTTGCGGCTGTGGAAATCGGAGGCGGCCGAGTCGCTCGACTTCCAGGCCTTCAACATCGGCGACTACTACGGCGCGGTGCACGCCAAGATCGAGGCCGAGACCATCTCCAAGATCCTCTACCCCAACGACGAGCCCGAGGCGGGCAAGGAGTTGCGGCTCAAGCAGCAATACTTCTTCGTCTCCTGCTCGATCCAGGACATGATCCGGCTGCACCTCAACACCGTCGGACCGATCGAGCAGTTCGATCAGAAGTTCGTCGCCCAGCTCAACGACACCCACCCGGCGCTGGCCATCGCCGAGCTGATGCGGCTGTTGCTCGACGAGCACGGGATGGACTGGGAGCAGGCCTGGGGGATCACTCACCGCACCTTCTGCTACACCAACCACACGCTGCTGCCCGAGGCCCTCGAGACCTGGCCGGTGGCACTGCTCGAACGGCTGCTGCCGCGCCATCTGGAGATCATCTACGAGATCAATCAGCGCTTTCTCGATCAGGTGCGGGTGCGCTTCTTCGCCGACGACGCGCGGGTGGCGCGGATGTCGTTGATCGGCGAGGACGGCGAGCGCCGAGTGCGCATGGCGCACCTCGCGGTGGTCGGCAGCCATCAGGTCAACGGGGTGGCGGAGCTGCACTCGGAGCTGGTGCGCACCACCATCCTGCGCGACTTCCACGACCTCTGGCCCGAGCGCTTCACCAACGTCACCAACGGGGTCTCGCCGCGACGTTTCATCATGGTCAGCAACCCGCGGCTGGGGCGGCTGATCAGCGAGGTCTGCGGCAACACCGGCTGGGCGCGCGACCTCGAGCAGCTGCGCCGACTCGAGGAATACGCCGACGACCCCACCTTCCAGGCCCGCTGGCGCGAGATCAAGACCGCCGCCAAGCGCGATCTGGCCGACTGGATGGCCGCGCGCACCGGGGTCGACCTCGACCCGGTGCAGCTCTTCGACGTCCAGGCCAAGCGCATCCACGAGTACAAGCGCCAGCACCTCAACGTGCTGCACATCATCCGCACCTACCAGCGCATCAAGCAGGACCCCGATCACAACCTGGTGCCGCGCGCCTTCATCTTCGGCGGCAAGGCCGCACCCGGCTACTTCGCCGCCAAGCTGCTGATCAAGCTGGTCAACGCCGTGGCCGAGGTGATCAACCACGACCCCGAGGTCAACGGCACCATCCGCGTCGCCTTCATGCCCGACTTCAACGTCAAGAACGGTCAGCGACTCTACCCCGCCGCCGACCTCTCCGAGCAGATCTCGCTGGCCGGCAAGGAGGCCTCGGGGACGGGCAACATGAAGTTCTCGATGAACGGGGCACTGACCATCGGCACCCTCGACGGCGCCAACATCGAGATCCGTCGCGCCGTCGGCGAGGACAACTTCTTCCTCTTCGGCATGGACGCCGAGACCGTGGCGCACCGCCAGGCCGAGGGTTACCACCCCTGGGAGTACTATCGCAACGACCCGGAACTACGCGCCGATATCGACCTGATCAACTCGGGGCTGTTCTCGCACGGCGACACCAGCCTGTTTCGCCCGCTCACCGACCAGCTGGTCAACCACGACCCCTTCATGGTGCTGGCCGACTATCGCGCCTATGTCGAGGCCCAGGAGCATGTCAGCAGCGCCTACCGCGACCCCGCACGCTGGACGCGGATGTCGATCCTCAACGTCGCGCGCATGGGCCGCTTCTCCTCCGACCGCGCCATCCGCGAATATGCCGAGCGGATCTGGGCGGTCGAGCCATTGCCGGTGGAGAGCGGGGCGGAGACGACGCGCTGACCACTCATCCGGCCACGAAATGTGACGCTTGTCACACCGATGAGTCTTGACTTATAAGGGTTTCCTGATTGATAGCCCCGCATCGACAGCTGCGGGGCGCTCCGGCATGGACCGCGACACCGGGCATCCGCTCGGCATACCCACCGCTCGCCGGCCATGACAGGCGAATACCACAGGGAACGAACGATGTCCGACACCCCCAAGGCGCTCTTCGACGTCACCGTGCTGACCGCGGCCATGGCCGCGGAGGACTCCCGCAACGGCCCCGCACGCGCGGCCTTCGGCCTGGTCACTGATGGACGCGTACGCGGCTATATCTGCGCCAGCGCGATCGACGCACTGCACGACTTCCTCTCCCGCACCCAGGGCCAGCGCCAGGCGCGCGGCGCGCTCGACCGGCTGCGCGCGCTCTTCGAGATCGCCCCGGTCGACGCCGGCATCGTCGACGCGGCCATGGAGCTCGGTTGGGACTATCTCGACGATGCCCTGACCCACGAGTGCGCCCGCGCCCAGGGACTCGACTACCTGATCACCGCCAACCCCGAGGACTTCCCCGGCAGCGCGCTCAAGGTGCAGCCGCCCGAGACCTTCCTGCGCGAACTCCACGGCTGACGCCAGCGCCGGCGGCGGGCCCTGGATCAGCGCTTGCGCACATCCAGATACTCGCGCTCGACCGCCGTCTCCAGCGCCTGCATGCCCTTGACCAGCTCCTCGTAGCGCATCCGCAGCGCATGCAGCCGCGCCACCGCCTCCTTGCCCGGCAGCTCGCCGTTACTCTTGGTGGCGATCTCGAACAGCGCCTGCAGATAGCTCGCGCGCGCACGCGCCACCATCTCGATCACCGGATTGAGATCGCTCAGGGTCAGCGCCGAGATCGCCGGATTGATGTGGCGGCGGTTGATCTCGCGGATCGCGGCGTCGATCTCCAGCAGCAGTCGACTGTTTTCGTTTGGCATGCTTGCTCCTCAATTCGCTCACAGAAAGCGTCCCGCTTCTCGCCTGCGCGGGGACCATACGTCACGCTGGCGCGCACGTCGATCGAGGCGCGATCTCCGGCACGAAGATGTCCGCATCCCCTATCATAGGCGCACCCGACCAACTCCCTTGTCTCCCCTCGCCGCCCGACATGACCGACCCAGACCGTATCATCAGCCCCCAGGCCGCCACCGACGACAATGCGCTCGATCGCGCCATCCGCCCCCGCACGTTGGCCGACTATGTCGGCCAGCCGGCGGTCTGCGACCAGATGGAGATCTTCATCGGCGCCGCCCGGGCGCGCGCCGAGGCGCTCGATCACGTGCTGATCTTCGGCCCCCCCGGTCTCGGCAAGACCACGCTCGCCCACATCATCGCCCAGGAGATGCAGGTCAACCTGCGCCAGACCTCGGGACCGGTGCTGGAGAAGCCCGGCGATCTGGCCGCGCTGCTCACCAACCTCGAGGAGGGCGACGTGCTCTTCGTCGACGAGATCCACCGTCTCAGCCCGGTGGTCGAGGAGGTGCTCTACCCGGCGATGGAGGACTACCAGATCGACATCATGATCGGCGAGGGTCCGGCGGCGCGCTCGATCAAGCTCGACCTGCCGCCCTTCACCCTGGTCGGCGCCACCACCCGCGCCGGGCTGCTGACCTCACCGCTGCGCGATCGCTTCGGTATCGTCCAGCGGCTCGAGTACTACTCTGCCGCCGACCTCACCACCATCGTCGAGCGCTCGGCACGACTGCTCGGCATCGCCGCCGACACCGCCGGCGCAAGCGAGATCGCGCGCCGCTCGCGCGGCACCCCGCGCATCGCCAACCGGCTGCTGCGACGGGTGCGCGACTATGCCGAGGTGCGCGCCGACGGCCATATCGACGCCGCCGTCGCCGATCGCGCGCTGGAGATGCTCAAGGTCGACGCCCAGGGCTTCGACCACATGGACCGACGCCTGCTCGAAGCGGTGATCGAGAAGTTCGACGGCGGCCCGGTCGGGGTCGAGAGCCTGGCCGCGGCGATCGGCGAGGAGCGCGGCACCATCGAGGACGTGCTCGAACCCTATCTCATTCAGCAGGGCTTCCTGATGCGCACCCCGCGCGGGCGCATGGCCACCCAGATCGCCTACGACCACTTCGGCCTGCGCGCGCGCCGCGACGCCGAGCCCGGGCTGTTCGATCAGCCGACGGAATGAGACGGCCCGCCCCCCTGGCGACGGAATCAGTGACGACATGCCCCAACTGCACATCCCGCTCGATCTGCTGATGTACTGCACCAGCCTCGCCGCGGTGGCGATGATGGCCGCCGCCGCGGTATTGGAGGCCGGGCGCAAGCGCTTCGACCTCTTCGGCATGGTGGTGGTGGCGCTCGCCGCCGCGCTCGGCGGCGGCTCGCTGCGCGACCTGCTGCTCGATCGCCCGGTGTTCTGGATCGCCGACCAGACCTATTCGATCGTCGCCCTCGGCGCGGCGCTCTTCACCTTCTTCCTGGCGCGGGTGTTCTCGCTGCCGGCGCGGCTGTTCCTGATCCCCGACGCGCTCGGACTGGCGCTGTTCACCGTCACCGGCACCAAGGCCGCGCTCGCCTGGGACGCGCCCTGGTTGGTGGCGAGCTTCATGGGGGTGATCACCGGGGTGGTCGGCGGCATCCTCCGCGACGTGCTCTGCAACGAGGAGCCGCTGGTGTTCCAGGGCACCCTCTACGCCACCGCCTCCTGGCTCGGCGCACTGGTGCTCCTGGCGATGCTCGAACTGGAGATCAACCCCAGCATCGCCGCCGTCACCGGCGGCAGCCTGGTGTTCCTGCTCCGGCTGGCGGCGATCCGCTGGGAGATCAGCCTGCCCTACTTCACCACCAAGGAGTGATCGGCGCGCAGCTCGCGCCACGCCGGGTGCGCCTCGATCAGCGCCAGCGCCTCGGCCAGCAGGGTCTTGCCCGGCTCCATCTTGAACCAGGTCGAGGCCCCCGAGGAGTGCGGCAACGGGATCATGTCCGCCTCCCACCCGGCCGGGTCGCGATAGCGCCACTGCTGACCGACCACCTCGTTGAGCCGCTTGAAGTCCATCAACTGAGCGATGGCGAGCTTGCCCACCGGGATGATCAGCCGTGGCCGCAACAACGCCAGCTCGCCGCGCCACCACTCGGCGCAACGCGCGATCTCCTCGCCATCCGGCACCCGGTCCCCGCCCTTGGGGTTCTTGCCCGGGAAGCAGCGACACACGGCGCTGATCAGCAGCCGCTCGCGACAGACCGGCTCGTCCATGCCGATCGAGCCGAGCCAGCGGAACAGCGTCTTGCCCGCGGTCCAGCAGAACGGCAACCCCTGCTCGATCTCGCGGGTACCCGGCGCCTGACCGACCAGCATCACCGGCGAGATCAGGGTGGCGCTGTGCACCGAGGGGCCGAACATCGCCGGGCAGCGACGACAGCCCTCGAGTTCCTGATGCAACCGGGTCAGGGCGGCGAGCCGGTCGGCCGGGGTGGCGTCGGCATCGGCGGCGAAGGGGGATGAAGACATCGGATACCTGTGGTGGGATCAGTCGAGACGGCGCGCGATCCGCTGGATCTGCACGCGATGGATGCGGTTGTGCAGCGCCGCCAGGGCGTGCCACTGGCGAGCGCTGAGGGGGCCGAACCAGGGATGGGGATAGGGTTCACGACCATTGAGCACGCCGAGGCGTTCGATCACCTCGGTGTGGCGTTCGACGCTCGCGCGCAGCGCATCGATACGGTCGGGTCCGGCGTCGAGATGCGGGGTGACATCGGCCGGCGCGATCTCGACGCTGTGCCCCTGGCTGACACAGAGGGCATGGACCAGCGCGGTGACGGCGGTGTTCACCATCACCAGGTGATCGAGCACCATGTAGACCGACCAGTCACGTCCACCGGGCTCGAGTCCGGCGACGCGACGGATGCGCACCGCACGCCGCCCCTGCACCTCGTCGAGCCCGGCGGCGATGGCACAGGCCTGCTCGGCCTCGCGGCGAAACAGACGCAGCACCGACCCCGGCGACGACAGCGCGGCATAGGCGCGCAGGCCGAGATTGGCCACCAGGCGCTCGTGTGCCGGGAGGCGCTGACCCGTCGGATCGGTTGCGTCGGTCTCGCGTCTACTCACCCGTTGCCCTTGCCCCAGCTGTCGCGCAGCCCCACGGTGCGGTTGAACACCGGGCGCTGCGCCGTCGAATCGGGATCGACGACGAAATAGCCCTCACGCTCGAACTGGAAGCGCTCGCCCGGCTGTGCCCCACCGAGGCTCGGCTCGAGCATGCAATCGACCAGCACCTCGAGCGAGTCGGGGTTGATGTCGTTGCGATAATCCTGCCCCTCGGCGCCGGGCATCGCAACCCGGAACAGACGGTCGTAGAGACGCACCTCGGCGGCCACCGCGTGCGCGGCGGCGACCCAGTGGATCACCCCCTTGACCTTGCGTCCCTCGGGCTTGCAGCCGAGGGTGGCCGGGTCGATGCTTGCGCGCAGCTCGACGACCTCGCCGGCAGCGTCCTTCACCACCTCGTCGCAACGGATCACATAGGCGTTGCGCAACCGCACCTCACCGCCCGGCACCAGCCGCTTGAAGCCCTTCGGCGGGACCTCGGCGAAGTCCGCGCGATCGATATAGAGCTCGCGCCCGAAGGGGATCTCGCGGCTGCCCATCGACTCGTCCTTGGGATGGTTGGCCGCGCTGATGTTCAGCACCTCGTCCTCGGGGTAGTTGGTCAGCACCACCTTGAGCGGGCGCAGCACCGCCATGCGCCGGGGCGCGTGGGCGTCGAGATCGTCGCGGATGGCGCTCTCGAGCATCGCCATCTCCACCCGGTTCTCCGACTTGGTCACGCCGATGCGCTCGCAGAACTCGCGCAGCGCCGTCGGGGTGTAGCCACGCCGACGCAGCCCGGCGATGGTCGGCATGCGCGGATCGTCCCAGCCATCGACGTGCCCCTCGGCGACCAGCTCGGTGAGCTTGCGCTTGCTGGTGACGGTGTACTCGAGGTTGAGCCGGCTGAACTCGATCTGACGCGGCCGGCTCGGCACCGAGACGTGCTCGACGCACCAGTCGTAGAGCGGACGGTGGTCCTCGAACTCGAGGGTGCAGAGCGAGTGGGTGACGCCCTCGATGGCATCGCTCAGCGGGTGGGTGAAGTCATAGGTCGGGTAGAGACACCAGGCGTCCCCGGTCTGGTGATGGATCACCCCGTGCTTGATGCGATAGAGCACCGGGTCGCGCAGATTGATGTTGGGCGCGGCCATGTCGATGCGCGCGCGCAGGGTGCGCGAACCATCGGGGAACTCACCGGCGCGCATCCGCGCGAACAGCTCGAGGTTCTCCGCCACCGGGCGATCGCGCCACGGGCTCGGGCGACCGGGCTCGGTGAGGGTGCCGCGATACTCGCGCATCTGCTCGGCATCGAGCTCGCAGACATAGGCCAGCCCCTGCTCGATCAGCTCGACGGCGAAGCCATAGAGCCGCTCGAAGTAGTCGGAGGCGAACCGCGCCTGCCCGCCCCACTCGAAGCCGAGCCAGCGCACGTCGGTCTTGATCGCCTCGACGAACTCGAGGTTCTCCTTGTGCGGATTGGTGTCGTCGAAGCGCAGGTTGCACTGCCCACCGAGCGACTCGGCCAAGCCGAAGTTGAGCGCAATCGACTTGGCGTGGCCGATGTGCAGATAACCATTGGGCTCAGGCGGGAAACGGGTCACCACCCGGTCGTGGGTCCCGGCGGCCAGATCCGCTTCGACGATCTGGCGGATGAAGTTGGTGCGGGTCGGCTCGGCAGCGTCGGTCATGATGTCTCGGGCAGGCGATAGATTGATTGGACGACGAACAGGATATTTTATCGCGCGCGCCCCTGGGCGTCAGCCTGACTGATCGGTCGACAGCGGGCAGCGCTCAGCTGCCAGCCGCCAGTGGGCGTACAGACTCGACGAACGCAGCGGGCACGAACCACCCCACGCCGCCTCTCGCTGTCAGCCCCAAAACACAGCAGGACCTGCGTGAGGCTCTTGCTGTTGATCTGCTCACCACCACCCACCGAGAGCGCCCCCCTTCGCGATTTTGCGATCCGCGCCCCGGCTGCCACCATCCAACTGGAGGCTGGAGGCTGGAGGCTGGAGGCTGGAGGCTGGAGGCTGGAGGCTGGAGGCTGGAGGCTGGAGGCTGGAGGCTGGAGGCTGGAGGCTGGAGACTCTTCCCCTTGCCTCGTCTCCTTTGCGTCTTTGCGGTTCAATCCCCTGGCGACTGGCGACTGGCGACTGGCGACTGGCGACTGGCGACTGGCGACTGGCGACTGGCGACTGCTAGCCTAGCACTTCACCCGCCCATCATCGGAGCCGATCATGCTCGTTCATTTCCAGACCAGTGCCTATGCCACCATCACCATGTTCGGCGAGGTCGCCGTGCCCCTGATCAAGCTGATGGGGCACAGCGGCAGCGTGCCCGGCGCGCTGCTCGCCGCCGATGTCCCCCGGGCGCTGGAGCGACTGCGCGACGGGGTCGCGGATCACCCCGGGCTTTATCTCGATCCGCGGCGCGATGAGGACGACGGCGAGCGCCGCCATGTCAGCCTCGCCCATCGCGCCCTGCCGCTCATCGAGCTCCTGGAGGCGGCCGCGGCCGCCGAGGCCAATGTGATGTGGGACCACTGAACGGGCACTGGCGCACTCAAGGCGGCACGCCCGGAGTGGTAATCTGATCCGTTCTGGAGGGATTCCAGGCACGGGCGCGAAGGCGCCCGGTCCCCACCGCCGGGACCGGTCGGCGGCGATCACGACAACGATAAGCACATGCGCACGCACAGCAGACGACTTCTCGGTCTCACCCTCGGGCTCACCAGCCTGTCGGCGCTGGCCACACCGATCGACCTCTCCGGCTGGCAGGCCGAGGGACCCGGCAAGTGGCAACTCGGCGACCCGGGCAGCGTCACCCAGACCCGCAACGAGGCCCCCACCGTTTTCTTCAGCAGCGACCCGGCCCAGGGCTTGAGCCTCTCCGGACAGCTCCAGGTCGACTATGCCAAGGACAACGATGTCATCGGCTTCGTCCTCGGCTATCGAGCCGGCGATCTCGGCGCCAGCGACGTCGACTATCTGCTGATCGACTGGCGCCGCTCGGACCAGAGCCGCTACGGCGGGCGCGCCGAGGGCGGTCTGGCCATCTCGCGCGTCACCGATCGGCTCGACGAGAACAGCGGCGCCTGGTGGCACGACCCGGCTCAGGGCGTCGAGGAGCTGGCGCGCGGGCTCACCCTCGGCGATACCGGCTGGGACCCCTACACCAGCTACGACTTCGACCTGCACTTCACCGCCACCGGGGTCGAACTGTTCATCGACGGCATCAAGGAACTCGATCTGGCGGGCAACTTCGCCGACGGCGGGATCGGTTTCTACAACTACTCGCAGCGCAACGCGATCTACTCCGGGCTGCAGTTCACCGCGCTCGCCGCGGACGATAGCGGCGGTAGCATTCCGACGCCGACGAGCCTCGCCCTGCTGCTCGCGGGCGTCCTCGGGCTGGGGCTGAGTCGCCGCAGGCGCTGAGCCCGAACGCAAGCGCGCCGGGGCCCGCGAGGACCCCGGCGCGCGGGTCGTTCAAGCCGACGACGGACCGATCAGGCGGCGCTCTCGCGCTCGGCGATATAGGCGAGCGCCTTGTCGATACGACGCAGCGTCGCCTCCTTGCCGACCAGCATCAGCGTCTCCTCGATCCCCGGGGAGGCGGCGCGACCGACGATGGCCACGCGCAGCGGCTGGGCGACCTTGCCCATCTTCACCTCCAGCTCCTCGGAGACGCGCTCGACCACGCGCTTGAGATCGTCCGGGTTCCAGTCCTCGTAGGCCATCATCTCGAAGGCGGCGCGCAACCGCTCGAGCGCCTCGCGCGCGACCGGACGCAGGTGCTTCTTCGCCGAGGTCTCGTCGAACGCCTCGAAGTCCTGGTAGCAGAAGGCGCTGATCTCGGCCAGCTCGGCGAGGGTCTTGGCGCGCGCGGCCTGGGCCTTGACCACCGCGGCCAGCTCCGGGCCGGTGCTGGGGTCGATCCCCAGCCGGCCCATGTGCGGGCTGAGCAGACGGGCGATGCGGGAAGGCTCGGCATGGTGCAGATAGTGCTGGTTGAGCCAGTCGAGCTTGTCGGTGTTGAAGGCCGAGGCGGCCTTGTTGACCGCGCCGATGTCGAACAGCTCGACCATCTCCTCGAGCGAGAAGATCTCCTGATCGCCGTGCGACCAGCCCAGACGCACCAGATAGTTGAGCAGCGCCTCGGGCAGATAGCCCTGATCGCGATAGGACATCACCCCCACCGCACCGTGACGCTTGGACAGCCGCGCGCCGTCGTCGCCGAGGATCATCGGCACGTGGGCGTACTGCGGCACGTCGCGACCGAGCGCGCGCAGGATGTTGATCTGGCGCGGGGTGTTGTTGATGTGGTCGTCGCCACGGATGACATGGGTGATGCCCATGTCGGCGTCGTCCACCACCACGGTGAGGTTGTAGGTCGGCGAGCCGTCGCTGCGACGGATGATCAGGTCGTCGAGCTCGGCGTTGTTGAACGGCATCCGTCCGCGGATCATGTCGTCGACCACCACCACGCCGTCGGCGGGGTTCTTGAAACGGATCACGTGCGGCTTGTCGGGGTCGACCTGACGGGTGCGGCAGCAGCCGTCATAGCGCGGCTTGACCTTGCGCGCCATCTGGTCCTCGCGCAGCTTCTCGAGCCGCTCCTTGGGACAGTCGCAGCGATAGGCCAGACCCTTGTCGAGCAGCTCGTCGATGACCTGGTTGTAACGATCGAAGCGCTGCGTCTGGTAGAAGGGCCCCTCGTCGTACTCGAGCCCGAGCCAGGTCATGCCCTCGAGGATCGCGTTGACCGACTCCTCGGTCGAGCGTTCGAGATCGGTGTCCTCGATCCGCAGCACGAACTGCCCACCGTGCCTGCGGGCGAAGAGATAGCTGAACAGCGCGGTACGAGCGCCGCCGACGTGCAGATAGCCGGTTGGAGACGGTGCGAATCGGGTACGAACGGTCATGGGATTCCGGATCGGTTGTGATGGGAGTGAGCGCAGATTCTAGCAGAGCCGACCGCCGCGAACCCGGGTGGCGCGGTCGGCGGAAAATCGAGACGAGCGAAGCGCAAATGATACGACCGACCGCCAGCCGCCAGCGTCACGCCGAGCGCGCTGCGGCTGGCGGCTGGCGGCTGGCGGCTGGCGGCTGAAGGCTGAAGGCTGAAGGCTGAAGGCTGGCGGCTTGTCCCCTCCCCGAGCCCTGGGGTATGGTCCGAGACATGAAATTCGCCCAGACAGAAGACGCCGACAGCAACCGGGTACAGGGTTACGGCCCCGAGGGGACCCAGATCCGCGACCGGCGCTACACCCATGCCCTGCTGGTCTCGGCCGAACGGCTCGACCCCGACTGGGGACCGGCGCGCGCCGAGGCGCTCACCCCCGAGCACATCGCCGCGCTGCTCGAGGGCGATCCCCAGGTCATCGTCATCGGCACCGGGGCGCGTCAGGTCTTCCCCGACCCCGCGGTCTATCGCGAGGCGATCGCGCGCGGGGTCGGCGTCGAGTTCATGGACACCGGCGCGGCCTGCCGCACCTTCAACATCCTCCTCGCCGAGGACCGGCGAGTGGTGGCCGGGCTGCTGCCCTACTGACCCGCACCGGAGCACACGCCATGGATCGCGCCCTGGTCCCCGGTCTCCTCATCGCCGCCCTGCTCGCCATCCTCGGACTGGCGCTGCTGATGCCCGATCCGCCGGCGCCCGCCGGTGCGCGTCTGCCCTGGCAGGTGAGCCTCAGCGCCGACGGCGCCACCGAGGTCTTCGGTCTGACCCTCGGCATCAGCACCCTGGCCGACGCCCGCACGCTGTTCGGCGAGTCGGGCGAGCTGAACCTGTTTCGCGCAGGCACCGAGCAGGCGCCGCGCCTGAGCGTCGAGGCCTATTTCGCGCGCCTGCACCTGCACCGGCTGCGCGCCGACTTCATCCTCAGTCTGGCGATCCCGCCCGAGCGGCTGACCGCGGCCTATGCCCGCGGGCTGCGCATCAGCCAGCTGCCGAGCGGCGACAAGAAGGTCCGTCTCGCCCCCGAGGACGAGACCGCGTTCGCCGCCGCGCCGATCCGCGCCATCACCTACCTGCCCCAGGCGCGGCTCGATCCGGCGCTGATCGAGCGCCGCTTCGGCCAGCCGGCACAGCGCCTCGTCGAGTCCGAGGGCGGCATCGTCCACTACCTTTATCCCGACCGCGGCATCGACATCGCCCTCGCCGCCGACGGCGAGACCGTCATCCAGTACGTCGCCCCGGCGGCCTTCGACACCCTGCTCGCGCCGCTCGAGGCGCGCGCGCTCGATCAGCGCACGCCGTCGATGTAGCGGTCGCGCGCCTCACGCGCGCGCGCGAACAACGCCAGCAGCTCGTCGCCGTCCTCCTCGCGGATCAACCGCGCGAGATCGGCCAGCTCGACGCTGAAGCGTCCGAGCATCGCGCTCAACGCCTCGCGGTTGGCCAGACAGATGTCGCGCCACATCTCCGGGCTGCTCGAGGCGATACGGGTGAAGTCGCGAAAGCCGCCGGCGGCGTAGCGGAAGATCTCGTCGTTCTCGCGCATCCGCGCCAGGGTGTCGACCAGACCGAAGGCGAGCATGTGCGGCAGGTGGCTGGTCGCGGCCAGCACCTCGTCGTGGTGGGAGACGTCCATCCGCGTCACCTCGGCCCCGCAGGCCCGCCACATCGCCTCGACCCGATCGACCGCCTCCGGCGCGGTCTGCTCCACCGGGGTGAGGATCACCCGACGATCGCGATAGAGTTCGGCGAAGGCGGCCTCGACCCCGCTGCGCTCGGTGCCGGCGATCGGGTGTCCCGGCACCAGGAACGGCGGCGGCGCGCCGAACACCGCGCCGGCATCGGCCACCACGCTGCCCTTGACGCTGCCGCCGTCGGTGACCACCGCACCCGGCGCGAGCGCCGGGGCGATGGTCTCGAGCACCCCCCGCATCGCCCGCATGGGCACGGCGAGGAAGACCATATCGGCGCCGGCGACGGCCTCGGCCGGGTCCTGGCTGAAGCGATCGATCACCCCCAGCTCGCGGGCGCGCTCGAGGTTGGGCAGCGAGCGGCCGCAGCCGACCACCTCGCCGACCGCCCCGGCCTCGCGCAGCGCGCACGCCAGCGAGCCGCCGATCAGCCCGACGCCGATGACCGCGAGCCGCGCGATCATCGGCCCAGCACCTGCTCGAGTGCGGCGATGCAGCGGGCGTTCTCCGCCTCCAGCCCGATGCTGATGCGCAGGTGATTGGGCAGCCCGTAGTTGGCCACCGGACGCACGATCACCCCCAGGCGCAGCAGGGCGTCGTTGACCGGACCGGCCGGCCGGCCGACGTCGACGGTGATGAAGTTGCCCACCGAGGGGATGAAATCGAGCCCCAGACGCGCGAAGGCCTCGGTGTACTGGCGCATCCCGGCGCGGTTGAGCTCGACCGAGGCGCGCACGTGCTCGCGATCGTCGAGGGCGGCGACCGCCGCGGCCTGGGCCAGGGCGTTGACATTGAACGGCTGGCGCACCCGGTTGAGCAGGTCGGCGACCTTGGGGTGGCTCAGCCCGTAGCCGACGCGCAGCGCCGCCAGCCCGTGGACCTTGGCGAAGGTGCGGGTGACGATCAGGTTGGGGTGCTTCTCCAGCCACAGGGTGGCGTCGGGGAAGTCGGGCTCGCTGACATAGTCGGTATAGGCCTCGTCGATCACCACCAGACAGGTGCGCGGCAGCGCCTCGATGAAGCTCTTGAGCGCGGCGGCGTCGAGCCAGGTACCGCTGGGGTTGTTGGGGTTGGCGATCCACACCACCCGGGTGCGCTCGTTGACCAGCGCGGCCATCGCTTCGAGATCGTGGCCGTAGTCGCGCGCCGGGGCGATGCGCGCGCGCGCCCCCACCGCCTGGGTGGAGATGGCATAGACGGCGAAGGCGTGTTCGGAGAACACCGACTCGGTGCCGGGCTGGAGGAAGGCGCGCGCGATCAGGTCGAGCACGTCGTTGGAACCGTTGCCGAGGGTCACCGCACTCGGCGAGACGTCGTGGTGGGCGGCGATCGCCATGCGCAACTCGAAGCCACCGCCGTCGGGGTAGCGACCGAGGTCGCCGCAGGCCTCGGCGATCGCCGCGCGCGCCTTGGGGCCGGGGCCGAGCGGATTCTCGTTGGAGGCGAGCTTGACCGCGTCGGTGATGCCGAGCTCACGTTCGAGCTCGGCCATCGGCTTGCCGGGGACATAGGGCGAGAGACCGGCGACCCAGGGTGCGGCGATCTCGAGGAAGGGGTTGTCTTGATTGGGCATGATGCAGACTCGCGATGTTCTCGTCCTGATCGTCCCGGGGGATGGGACGAGATCCGTGATTGATGATCGGAGGCCGGGCGACGCGCGATCGCCCGGTAGCAGTCTCGACCGGCGCAGGGGCTGCGCCGGGGTCGGTCGCGGCTAGAGTACCGCCACCGGATAGGAGCCGAGCACCTTGAACAGCTGCGCCTCGCGCTCCAGGTGTTCGAGCGCCGCGGCGACCGGCAGGTCCTCGCGGTGACCGATGATGTCGACGAAGAAGACATAGTCCCAGATACCGCGTCGCGAGGGCCGCGACTCGATCCGGGTCATGCTGATGCCGTGGGCGGCCAAGGGCATCAGCAGCGCATGCAGCCCGCCGGCCTTGTTGCGACACGAGAGCAGCAGGCTGGTCTTGTCCTCGCCGCTCGGCGGTGCGTCCTGCTTGCCGATGACGAGAAAACGGGTGGTGTTGCCCGGCTCGTCCTCGATGCGCTCGGCGAGCACCGCCAGGCCGTAGATCTCGGCGGCCTGATGGCCGGCCACCGCCGCCGCGCCCGACTCCTTGGCGGCGGTGCGCGCGGCGTCGGCGTTGCTGCCGACGGCCACCCGCTCGGCGTGCGGCAGATAGCGATCGAGCCACTCGCGACACTGGGCGAGCGACTGCTGGTGCGAATAGACGGTGCGGATCGCGCCGAGCTCGGTCTCGGCGCTCATCAGATGATGATGGATGCGCAGCGTGACCTCGCCGGTGATCGCCAGCGGCGAGGTCATGAACAGGTCGAGGGTGTGGCTGACCACACCCTCGGTGGAGTTCTCCACCGGCACCACGCCGAAGTCGCAGGAGCCGGCCTCGACCTCGCGGAAGATCTCGTCGATGGTGGCCATCGCCCGGGTCACCACCGAGTGACCGAAGTGCTTGATCGCCGCGGCCTGGGTGAAGGTACCCTCGGGACCGAGAAAGGCGGCCTGCAACGGACGCTCGAGCGCCAGACAGGCGGACATGATCTCGCGAAACAGCCGTGCCACCTCCTCGCCGTCGAGGGGCCCCGGGTTGGCGTCCTTGACCCGGCGCAGGATCGAGACCTCGCGCTCGGGACGATAGAACTGTACCGCGCGGCCATCGGTCTCGGTCTTGATGTGGGCAACACGCTGGGCACAGCGCGCCCGTTCGCTGATCAGATCGAGCAGTTCCTGGTCGATGGCATCGATCCGTCCACGGACCTGATCGAGCCCGTCCTGGTCGTGTGTGTTGTCGGCCATGGTCAGCACGCCTCCGGCAGCGGGTCGAGCGCACGCGCCGAGCACACCCCATCGATCGCCGCCAGGGCGGCGAGCGTCTCCGGCGGACAACGCCGGTCGACGTCGATCAGGGTCACCGCGATGGTCTCGCGCGAGCGGTTGAGCATATCGAGGATATTGAGCCCGGCGGTGCCGAGATGGGTCGAGATCTGACCGACCATGTTGGGGACATTGTTGTTGACGATGGAGATCCGTGCACCGCCGTTGCGCGGCAGCACGATCTCGGGGAAGTTGACCGAATGGGTCACGTTGCCGTTCTCCAGATAGTCGCGCAGCTGCTCGGCGACCATCACTGCACAGTTGTCCTCCGCCTCCCGGGTCGAGGCACCCAGGTGCGGCAGCACCACCACCTGCGGGTGGGCCTTGAGCTGGTTGTTGGGGAAATCGCAGCAGTAGCCGTGGAGCCGCCCCTCGTCGAGCGCCGCGAGCACCGCCGCGTCGTCGACGATGCCGCGCCGCGAGAAGTTCAGCAACAGCGCCCCGTGACGCATGCCGCGGATACGCGTGGCATCGATCAGATGACGGGTGTCCTCGGTCAGCGGCACGTGGAGGGTGACGCAATCGGCACGCGCGAGCACCTCGTCGACGCTGTGCGCGGCCTCGACGTCGTGTTCGAGCTGCCAGGCGCGGGCCACGGTGATGGTGGGGTCATAGCCGATCACCCGCATCCCCAGCGCGCGCGCGGCATTGGCCACCTTGACGCCGATCGCACCGAGTCCGATCACCCCGAGGGTGCGTCCCGGCAGCTCGAAGCCGACGAAGGCGCGCTTGCCCTGCTCCACCGCCTGCTGGATGACAGCGTCATCGCCCTCCAGCCCCTCGACGAAGCGCAGCGCCTGGGCGATGTTGCGCGAGCCGATCAACAGCGCCGCGAGCACCAGCTCCTTGACCGCGTTGGCATTGGCCCCCGGGGTATTGAACACCGCCACCCCGCGCGCGGTCATCTCCGCCACCGGGATGTTGTTGGTGCCCGCGCCGGCGCGCCCGACGGCGCGCACCGAGGACGGCACCGCCGCGGCCTGCAGCGGCGCCGAGCGCAGCAGGATGGCGTCCGGGTGGACGATCTCCGAGGCCACCTCGTAGTGCTCGCGCGGCAGCCGCTCGAGCCCGGCCACCGCGATCTGATTCAAGGTCTGGATCCTGAACATGCCCGCTCGGCCTCCTGCATGATGACGGACGCGCGCCGACGCCCGGACGCGCCTCAGCCGTGACGACGCTCGAACTCGCGCATGAACGCGACCAGCGCCTCGACCCCGGACTCGGGCATGGCGTTATAGATGCTCGCGCGCATCCCGCCAGCCGAGCGATGGCCCTTGAGCGCGGTCAGCCCCGCGGCCGCGGCCTCTTCGAGGAAGCGCCCGTCGAGCGCCGGATCGGCCAGGGTGAAGGGGACGTTCATCCACGAACGCGACCCCGGGTCCACCGGATTATGGTAGAAGTCGGATGCGTCGATGGTGCCATAGAGCAGCGCCGCCTTGCGGGCGTTGATCTCGGCCATCGCGCCCAGCCCGCCGTTCTCCCGGAGCCACTGGAACACCAGCCCGGCGAGGTACCAGGCATAGGTCGGCGGGGTGTTGTACATGGAATCGGCGTCGGCGTGGACCTTGTAGTCGAACATGGTCGGGGTCGCCGCCTGCGGCTGGCCGAGCAGGTCGTCGCGGACGATGACGATGGTCAGTCCGGCCGGACCGATGTTCTTCTGCGCCCCGGCATAGATCAGCCCGAAGCGCGAGACGTCGATCGGGCGCGACAGCAGGGTCGAGGACATGTCGGCGACCAGCGGCACCACGCCGGTCTCGGGGACGTAGGAGAACTCGACCCCGGCGATGGTCTCGTTGGGGGTGTAGTGGACATAGGCCGCGCGCTCGCCGCTGAGCGCCAGCTCGTGCTGCGCCGGGGCGCGGCCGAGCGACTCCTCGACGGTGCTGGCGGCGACATTGACCGCGCAGTAACGCCGCGCCTCGGCGATCGCCTTCTTCGACCAGGTGCCGGTGTTGACGTAGTCGGCCTCGCCCTTGCCGCGCAGCAGGTTCATCGGCACCATCGCGAACTGGCTCGAGGCACCGCCCTGGAGGAACAGCACCCGGTAGTTGTCCGGGATGCCCAGCAACGCGCGCAGGTCGGCCTCGGCGCGCTCGGCGATGGAGACGAAGGCCTTGCCGCGGTGGCTCATCTCGGCCACGCAGGTCCCCGTACCATGCCAGTCGAGCATCTCCTCGCGGGCCTGCTGCAGCACCGCCTCGGGCAGCATCGCTGGCCCGGCGCTGAAATTGTACACTCGAGCCATTCTCACTCTTCCCCTAGCACAGAATCAGGATTGTCAATCGCGCGGCTCGGCATCCGCGCCCGCCTCGTCGGCAACATCCGAGGCATCGGCCTCGGCCTCCGCCGCCTCCTCCTCATCGAGCGCGACCACGCGCTCGACATAGGCCAGCCGCTCGCCGGCGCCGAGGTTGATCAGCTTGACGCCCTGGGCATCGCGCCCGACCACCGGGATCTCGTCGACCGAGGTCCGGATCAGGGTGCCGTGCTCGGTGATCAGCATGATCTCGTCGCCCGGCAGCACCAGCACCGCGCCGACCTGCTCGCCGTTGCGCTCCGAGGTGCGGATGGCGATCACGCCCTGGGTCCCGCGCCCCTTGGTCGGGAACTGGTCGACCGTGGTGCGCTTACCATACCCGTTTTCGGTGACGCTGAGCACGGTACCGGGCTCGGGCACCACCAGCGAGATGACGCGCTGATCGGGCTGCAGCTTGACCCCGCGCACGCCGTGCGCGGTCCGCCCCATCGCCCGCACCTGGTCCTCGGAGAAGCGTACCGCCTTGCCGGCGGAGGTAAACAGCATCAGGTCCTGGTTGCCGTCGGTGATCGCCACCCCGACGAGATACTCGTCCTCGTGCAGATCGATGGCGATGATGCCGCGCGAGAGCGGACGCGAGAAGTCCTGGAGCGGAGTCTTCTTGACCGTGCCGGCGCTGGTGGCCATGAACACGAAGTAACCGTCCTCGTACTCGCGCACCGGCAGCATCGCGGTGATGCGCTCGCCCTGCTCGAGCGGCAGCAGGTTGACCATCGGTCGACCGCGCGCGCTGCGTCCGCCCTGGGGCAGCTCGTAGACCTTGATCCAGTAGACCCGACCACGGCTGGAGAAGCAGAGCACGGTGTCGTGGGTGTTGGCCACGAACAGCCGATCGATGAAGTCCTCCTCGCGGAAGGAGGTCGCGCTCTTGCCGCGCCCGCCGCGGTGCTGGGCCTGGTAGTCGCTGAGCGGCTGGGCCTTGACGTAGCCCTGGTGGGAGAGCGTCACCACCAGGTCCTCGGGGGCGATCAGGTCCTCGAGGGTGAGGTCGGTGTGGTCGATCTGGATCTCGGTGCGACGCGCGCTGCCGAACTGCTCGCGGATCGCCTCCAGCTCCTCGCGGATCACCGCCATCAGCCGCTCGGGATCGCCGAGGATCGACAGCAGCTCGCCGATGCGGGCGAGGATCTCCTCGAACTCCTTGAGGATCTTCTCCTGCTCGAGCCCGGTGAGTCGGTGCAGCTGCAGCTCGAGGATCGCCTTGGCCTGGCGCTCGCTCAGGCGGTAGCCTTCATCGGTCATGCCGAAGCCGGGATCGAGCGTCTCCGGACGGGTCTGCTCGGCCCCGGTGCGCGACAGCATGTCGCTGACCGCGCCCGGCGCCCAGGCCCGCGTCATCAGTCGCTCGCGGGCCTCGGCCGGGCTCGGCGAGGCCTTGATGGTGGCGATCACCTCGTCGATGTTGGCCAGGGCGATGGCATAGCCCTCGAGCACGTGGGCGCGATCGCGCGCCTTGCGCAGCTCGTAGAGGGTGCGGCGGGTGACCACGTCGCGCCGGTGACGCAGGAAGTATTCGAGGATCTGCTTGAGATTGAGGGTGCGCGGCTGACCGTCGACCAGGGCCACCATGTTGATGCCGAACACCTGCTGCATCTGGGTGTGCTGGTAGAGGTTGTTGAGCAGCACCTCGGGATGGGTGTCGCGCTTGAGCTCGATGACGATGCGCATGCCGTCCTTGTCGGACTCGTCGCGCAGCCCGTCCTGGGCGATGCCCTCGATCTTCTTCTCCTTGACCAGCTCGGCGATGCGCTCGAGCAGCCGCGCCTTGTTGACCTGATAGGGCAGCTCGGTGACCACGATCGCCTCGCGACCGCTGCGACTCTGCTCCTCGAAGTCGGCGCGCGCGCGCATCACCACCCGGCCCCGGCCGGTGCGATAGGCCTCGCGGATGCCACGTACCCCGTTGATCAGGGCACCGGTGGGGAAGTCCGGGCCGGGCACCAGCTCGATCAGCTGCTCGAGATCGACCAGGGGGTCGTCGATGATCGCCAGACAGGCGTCGATCACCTCGTTGAGGTTGTGCGGCGGGATGTTGGTCGCCATGCCCACGGCGATGCCCGAGGAGCCGTTGACCAGCAGGTTCGGGAAACGCGCCGGCAACACCGTCGGTTCCTGCTCGGTGTTGTCGTAGTTGGGCGCGAAGTCGACCGTCTCCTTGTCGAGGTCGTCGAGCAGCGCATCGGCGATGCGGGTCATCCGCACCTCGGTGTAACGCATCGCCGCCGGCGGATCGCCGTCGACCGAACCGAAGTTGCCCTGACCGTCGACCAACAGGTTGCGCATCGAGAACGGCTGGGCCATGCGCACCATGGTGTCGTAGATGGCCGAGTCGCCATGGGGGTGGTACTTACCCATGACGTCACCGACGACGCGCGCCGACTTGCGATAGGCGCGATTCCACACGTTGCCCTGCTCGTGCATCGAGAAGAGCACCCGGCGGTGCACGGGCTTGAGACCGTCGCGGACATCCGGCAGCGCGCGCCCCACGATCACGCTCATGGCGTAATCAAGATAGGACTGACGCATCTCGTCCTCGAGATTGATGGGCAGGACTTCTCTGGCGAATTCTGGCATGGGTGTGGTGAACCGGCTGTAAGCGTGCTTGAGGGAACCTCAGAGCGAGGCCCCTGATGCGTGTTCTGAACCTGTCGATTCTACCACGCCGCGCCAAGGCACGCTGGAGACGATCGGCTGGGCGGGGAAGCAGCGACCAGGGAAGAGCGAACCGCCGAGAGGATCGAACCGCCAAGATACCGTCTTGCCCGTCAATCGCCGATCATGCACACCAGCCTCCCCGACTGGAGGCTGGAAGCTGATCGCTGGAAGCTGGTTCGAACCGCCAAGCCGCCAAGAGCGCGAAGATGGAGAAAGGCTTCCAGCCGCCAGCTTCCAGTGAAGGGGCTGGGTTGTCTCGTCGCGTCGCGGTTGACCGCAAACCGACACTGGAGGCTGCTTGCTGAAGACTGGTCGCTTTCTTCGCGCACTTTGCGGCTTTGCGGTTCAATCTCCTGGCGGCTGGCGGCTGGCGGCTGGCGGCTGGCGGCTGGCGGCTGGTAGCTGGTAGCTGGCGGCTGATAGCTGGCGACTGGCAGCGACCCTCCGCTCAGCCCCCGGCCACCCCGGGACCGGGGCGTCCGAACAGATAGCCCTGGACCAGATCGGCGCCGTGACGGCGGACGTAGTCGAGTTCGGCCTCGGTCTCGATGCCCTCGGCGAGGAGTTCGATGTCGAGCTCGGCGGCGATGCCGGCGAGGGCGCGATAGATCGACTGGCGGGCGGGATCGCGGTCGATGTCGCGGATGATCTCCATGTCGACCTTGATGATGTCGGGGCGCAGCTGGGCGAGCAGGTTGAGCGAGGCATAACCGCTGCCGACGTCATCGAGCGCCACCCGGTAGCCGGCGTCGCGATAGTAGTCGAGGATGCGTTTGAGGTGCTCGATATCACCGACGCGCTCGGTCTCGACCACCTCGAAGACGATCCGACCGGGATCGATGCCGAGCTTGCGCGCCCAACCGACGGTGCTGCGCAGACAGTGCACCGGATCGTAGATCGCCGTCGGCAGGAAGTTGATGAACAGCAGCCCGTCGAGCCCCTGGGCGGCGGCGCAGTGCAGCGCCGCGGCACGCGCCTGACGATCGACCTGGAACAACAGGTCGTTGGCCGCAGCCAGCGAGAAGATCTCGCCCGGGAACATCAGCCCGCCCTCCGGCAACCGTCCGCGCAGCAGCGCCTCGTGCCCGACCACCGCACCATCGGCGATCGAGACGATCGGCTGGAACCAACTGACGAAGCGCTGGTATTCGAGGATCTCGAGCAACGGGCGCGCCGCCAGCAGGGCGAACCAACGCTCCAGCGAATGGGCGCGGGTGAAGGCGTGAAAATCCAGGCCCTCTCCCGGAGCGAGCAACAGTGCCAGGATGCCCTCGCGCTCGAGGGCGTTGAACGGTTGATCGACCCGCAGTCGCTCGAGGAAGTCGAGCAGGCAGGTGTCGGGCAGGCGCACCACCATCTCCTCGACCCGGTGGACCAGCAACGCCTGCTCGAGATAGCCGAGACACTTGTCGCGCAGCTCGCGCACCGCAAAGGTCAACAACAGCTCGCCCCGCGCCGAGGACGTCAGGGGCAGTGTCTGACAACGCGGACAGGCCATGAGGATCTCCATCTGTGAGGACCGCGGGTCAAGGGCCGGACCGCACAGGCCCGACCCCTTGATCTATGGATAACAGGCGCGCGGCCCAAGGTCCAACCCGACGCCCGCCTCAGCCCATCAGCGCGCGCATCCGCTCAGGGGTCGGCTCGAGCACCACCCCGCGCTCGGTGACGATGGCATCGACCAGCGCCGCCGGGGTGACGTCGAACACCGGGTTGCGCGCCGCGCAGCCCGCCGGCGCCACCGGGTTGCCGCCGCAGCCGAGCAGCTCGGCCGGATCGCGCTCCTCGATCGGGATCTCGGCGCCGGTGGCCAGCCCCATGTCGATGGTCGAGGTCGGCGCCGCGACCATGAAGCGGATGCCGTGATGACGCGCCATCACCGCCAGACCATAGGTACCGATCTTGTTGGCGACGTCGCCGTTGGCGGTGATGCGATCGGCGCCGACCACCACCCAGCCGACCCGCCCCTGCGCCATCAGGCTGGCGGCCGCACAGTCGGCCTGGAGGGTGACCGGGATATCGTCCTGCATCAGCTCCCAGGCGGTCAGCCGCGCGCCCTGCATCCACGGCCGGGTCTCGTCGGCGTAGACCCGCTCGACCTTGCCCGCGGCGTGCGCGGCGCGCACCACGCCGAGCGCGGTGCCATAACCGCCGGTGGCCAGGGCGCCGGCGTTGCAGTGGGTGATGATCTCGGTCGGCGCGGTGATCAGCGCCGCGCCCAGCTCACCGATACGCCGGTTGGCCGCGCGGTCCTCCTCGTGCACCGCGCGCGCCTCGGCGAGCAGCGCGGCGAAGGGGTCGGCGGCACCCAGGGTGGCGATCAGCGCGCGCATCCGCCGAATCGCCCAGAACAGGTTGACCGCCGTCGGACGCGACCCGGCGAGCCGCTCCAGATCACCTTCGATGGCCTGCTTCCAGTCCGTCCCGGCGGCGGCGAAGGCGGTGCGCCCGGCAAGCGCCACGCCATAGGCCGCGGCCACACCGATCGCCGGCGCGCCCCGCACCACCATGTCGCGGATCGCCTCGGCGACGGCGGCGGCGTCATCGTAGGCCAGCACCTCGATACGCGCGGGCAGCACCCGCTGGTCGAGCAGATAGAGACGATCGTCCTGCCAGCGCACGGCGTCATCGGGGGTGGGGACGAACGGGGTTGCAGTTTCCATCAAAGGCTCCTTGTGGCATTTTGCGCGCATTGTCCCCGATTTTGCCGCCGTCACCAAAGGACCCCTATCGATGCAAGCCGAGCTCCTCATTCATGCCCCGTGGATTCTCCCGGTCGACGCCGCCGACAGCCAGCTCGACGACCATGCGATCGCGGTGTCCGAGGGGCGTATCCAGGCGCTGCTACCCTCGACCGAGGCGCGCGCCAGCATCGAGGCGCAACGCGAGATCGAGCTCCCAGGGCACGTGCTCATCCCCGGGCTGATCAACGCTCACACCCACGCGGCGATGAGTCTGATGCGCGGGCTCGCCGACGACCTGCCGCTGATGACCTGGCTGCACGAGCACATCTGGCCGGCCGAGCAGCGCTGGGTCGATCCCGCCTTCGTCGGCGACGGCACCCGCCTGGCGGTGCTCGAGATGCTGCGCGGCGGCGTGACCTGCTACAACGACATGTACTTCCACCCCGAGGTCAGCGCCCAGGTCACCGCCGAGGCCGGGATGCGCGCGGTCATCGGCATGATCGTGATCGATTTTCCCACCGGCTATGCCGCCGACGCCGACGGCTATATCGCCAAGGGGCTGGCGCTGCACGAACGCTATCGCGATCATCCGCTGATCCAGGTCGCCTTCGCCCCGCACTCGCCCTATACCGTCTCCGACGCGCCGCTGGGCCGGGTGCGCACCCTCGCCGATCAGCTCGAGATCCCGATCCACATCCATGTCCACGAGACCCGCGACGAGGTCGCGCAGTCGCTGCGCGATCACGGCCAGCGCCCGCTGGCGCGGCTCGACGGGCTCGGGCTGCTCGACCCGGCGCTGCTGGCGGTGCACATGACCCAGCTCGAGGACGCCGAGATCGAGCGTCTCGCCGCCACCGGCGCCCATGTCGTCCACTGCCCCGAGTCCAACCTCAAGCTCGCCAGCGGCTTCTGTCCGCTCGCCAGACTGCTCGAGGCCGGGGTCAACGTCGCCCTCGGCACCGACGGCGCGGCCAGCAACAATGATCTCAGCATGCTCGGCGAGATGCGCACCGCCGCGCTGCTCGCCAAGGGCGTCTCCGGCTCGGCCGCCGCCGTCCCGGCGAGCGCCGCGCTGCGCATGGCCACCATCAACGGCGCGCGCGCCCTCGGGCTCGATGACGAGATCGGCTCGCTCGAGACCGGCAAGGCCGCCGACATCGTCGCCGTCGACCTCGGCGATGCCCACACCCAGCCGGTCTATCACCCCACCTCGCAGCTGGTCTACGCCGCCAGCAGCCATCAGGTGCGCCAGGTCTGGATCAACGGCCGCCAGGTACTGCGCGACGGTGCCCCGACCCTGATCGACACCGCCGACACCTTCGCCCGCGCCCGCACCTGGGGCGAGCGCCTGGCCGCGAGCGACTGAGTGCTGCCGGAGAACCGTTGCAAGCTGTTGAACCGCAAAGACGCGAAGGACGCAAAGAAAACGACCGTTTGGCCTGGGGGCCTGTATTCAAGCGTTGTGATCATCACCAGATCGCCTCTCCTCCAGCAGCCTTTCATCCCTTCGTGCGCTTCGCGTCTTTGCGGTTCAAACCGCTGGCGACCGAAGGCTGACGCCTGAACCATGCCCACCCCGGCCCCGTCACCACAAGCAACGGCCATCGTCGCGCTGGCGCGGGCGCTGCGCGCCGAGGCGCTGGGGTGTCGACAGCGCCGGGTGTTGCTGGTCAGCGGCGAGGTCGGCTGGTGTGAGCGTCAGGCGCTGGCGGTGCTCGCGGCGCTGCCGGGGCTGGCGACGACCTGGCTCTCGGCACGCGCGAGCCCACCCCAGGCTGAACCGCTGGGCGCTGCCCGCAAGCTGCTCGGGGGCGAACTGGCGCTGCTGGTCTACGACGCCCACGGCGGCTTCGACCCCGACGCCTTCGGCGCCGCCACCGGCGCGCTGATCGGCGGCGGGCTGTTGCTGCTGCTGACCCCGCCGCTGGCCGAGTGGTCGACCCTGACCGACCCGCAGACCGCGCGCCTCGCCCCCTGGCCCCATCCGCCACAACCGGGCGGGCGCTTCATCGCGCGGCTGGCGCGGGTGCTGGCGAGCGACCCCGCGCTGGTCCACATCGACCAGTCGCAGCCCCCTGCCCACTGGCCGCAACCCGACACCCCCGCGCCGGCCCCGGCCCCGCCGCCAGCCCCGGACGCCGAGGGCGCGGCGAGCGCCGATCAGGCGCGGGCGATCGCGGCGGTGCTGCGGGTCGCGCGCGGACGCGCTCATCGCCCGCTGGTGCTCAGCGCCCATCGCGGGCGCGGCAAGAGCGCGGCGCTCGGCATCGCCGCGCGGCGGCTGCTCGCCGAGGCCGAGGACTATCGCATCCTCGTCACCGCGCCCAACCGGGGCGCGGCGGCGACCCTGCTCGGACATGCCGGAAGCCACTCGGGGCTCGACTTCGTCGCCCCCGCCGACCTGCTCGACCGCCACCCCGCCGCCGATCTGGTACTGGTCGACGAGGCCGCGGCGATCCCCGCCCCCCTGCTCGAAGGGCTGCTGCACCGCTACCCGCGACTGGTGTTCGCCGCCACCGTCCACGGCTACGAGGGCACCGGACGGGGGTTCGAGCTGCGCTTTCGCGATGCGCTCGAGCGCCACACCCCGGGGTGGCGGCTCGAGCGGCTCGAACAACCGATCCGCTGGGCCGCGCACGACCCGCTCGAGACGCTGGGCTTCCGCGCCCTGCTGCTCGATGCGGCCATCCCCGCGATCGACCCGCCGAGCAGCACGACGCTCGCGGGCATCACCTGCGAACGCCTCGATCGCGACACCCTGGCCGGGGACGAGACGACGCTCGGGGCGCTGTTCGGGCTGCTGGTCCAGGCCCATTACCAGACCCGCCCGGCGGACCTGCGGATGCTGCTCGACGGCCCCGGGGTGCGGGTCTATGCCTGTCGGCTCGCGGGCCGGGTGGTGGCGACCCTGATCGCCAGCGCCGAGGGCGGCATCGACGACCCGGCGCTGCGCGCGGCGATCTTCGAGGGACGCCGGCGCCCGCGCGGTCATCTGCTGCCGCAGACCCTCTCGGCCCATGCCGGGCTGGCCGAGGCGCCGGCGCTGCGCGCGCTGCGGGTGGTGCGCATCGCCACCCACCCGGCGCTGCGCCGACACGGGCTGGGCGCGCGACTGCTGACGACCCTGCAGGCGGCGGCGCGCGCCGAGGGCCTCGATCTGGTCGGCACCAGCTTCGGCGCCACCCCCGGGCTGCTCGCCTTCTGGCGCCACCAGGGCTGGCGACTGGCGCAGGTCGGCACCAGCCGCAACGCCGCCAGCGGCGAACACGCGGTGGTGCTGCTCGCGGCCTGCTCGGCGGCGGGTGAGCGACTGGCGACTCGCGCCGAGCGCCGACTCGGCGCGCGGATCGGGGTCCTGCTTGCCGGGCCGTTGCGCGCCCTCGACCCGAGGATCGCCGCGGCACTGCTCAGCGCACTGCCCCCGCCGAGCCGCAACGCCCTGGAGGAGGACAGCGCCGAGCTGCACGCCTTCGCCAACGCCCACCGCACCCTCGAGGCGAGCCTCGCGCCACTGGCCGGGCTGACGCGGGTGCGGCTCGCCGAGACGCTGCGGGCAGGACGGATCACCCCGGACGAGGCGGCACTGCTGGTCGCCTGCGCACTCCAGCTGCATGCCCCGGCGACACTGGTCGAGCGCTTCTCCGCGAGCGGCCAAGAGGCGCTCACCGAGCAGCTCAGGATGGTCACGGGACGATTGCTGGAAGCGGCCATGCCGGGGGCAGGTGCCGACAAGACCACACCCCGGACACCCTGAGCCTGACACCGCGATCCGACCAGGGATGACGCCGCTGGAATCGACTGGAAAGCGATCGCATTTCCCCCTCGGGGCCGTGCGTTCGAGGTCCAACTGCGTCTACACTGCCAGTGAATGCCCACAAGCTGCCAGCCGCCCCTTTCAAGCTCGACCTGGATTCGCATGCCGGACAGTATCGCTACCCCGATCCGAATTGGCCTGATGCCGCCGCTCACCGGCCTGGTCTCGCTCTACGGCCCGGAGATCTCCTGGGCCGGGCGTATCGCCTGTGCCGAGATCAACGCCGCCGGCGGGGTACTCGGCCGCCCCCTCGAACTGGTGATCGTCGACGACGGCAGCCAGCCCGAGACCGCCGTACCGACCGCCGCCCGACTGATCGACACCCATCGCTGCGTGGCACTGATCGGCAACCTGCTGTCGAACTCGCGCATCGCCGTGGCCGGGCGGGTCTCGCTGCCACGCCGCGTGCCCTATCTCAATTTTTCCTTCTACGAGGGCAGCATCCACCACCGCTATTTCTTCAATTTCGCCGCCCTGCCCAACCAGCAGATCGATCATATGATCCCCTACATGGCGCGGCTGGCCGGCCCCAAGATGTTCTTCGCCGGCAGCAACTACGAGTGGCCGCGCGGCTCGATCGACGCGGCCAAGCGCGCGCTCGTCGCCTGTGGCGGCGAGGTGGTGGGAGAAGAATATCTTCCCTTCGGCAGCGCCCGGCTCGGCGCCCTGCTCAACCGGGTCGAGCGCTCCGGCGCCGATGTCTTCGTGCCCTACTTCGCCGGGGCCGACCAGATCGAGCTGCTCAACCGCTTCGACCAGCTCGGTCTCAAGTCACGCATGGCCGTGGTCATGGGCCATTTCGACGAGGCCATGGCCGCGCACCTCGCACCCGAGGTGCGCGAGGGCTTCTATTCGAGCAGCACCTATTTCATGGGCCTCGACACCCCGGCCAACCACCGCTATCTGCGCGCGCTCGCCGCCCTCCCCGAGGTCGAGGCGCTGCACCCCGAGGGGCGTGGCGTGCTGACCAACTTCGGCGAGGGAACCTATGTCTGCGTGCACGCCTTCGCCCAGGCAGCCAATTGCGCCGGCTCGGTCGAGCCCGAGGCGCTGGTCGAGGCGCTCGAGCAGGTCGTCATCGAGGCGCCACAGGGAGAGGTACGGATGGATCCGATCACCCATCACGCGGCGGTCAACGGCCATCTGGCGCGCTGCGACTTCGCCGGGCGTTTCGAGATCATCGAGTCCTTCGGCCGTACCACCCCTGAGATCCCCGAGCGTTACTCCCACCTGCAGCGGCGACCGCACCCCGACGACGCCAAAGACAAGCCCGGCGGGCAGGAGCACGAGACCAGGGCCGTGGTCCCCCAGGTCGCCGTGGTCGGTGTCGACGACCGTGACCGGATCGAGTACGTCAACCGGGCACTGCTCAAGCGCTGGGGGATCGCCGAGGAGTCCGAGCTGCTCGGCAAGCCGATCACCCTGCTCTGGGCCGAGGCCGACGAACCACTGGCCGAGGCGCGCCGCAACCTGGCCGAACAGGACGAGTGGCAAGGCATGCTGCAGGCACGCCTGAACGACGGCAGCCTGCGCCAGCTGGCCGTGGTCGCCGAACCGACGCTGCGCGCCGATGCCCGCGCCGGCTACACCCTGGCCTGTATCGACACCGAGCCACCATCGGCCAGCCAAACCTCGCCCTTCGGCCCCGAGCAGATGCTGTCGATGGCCGATGTCGCGGTGCTGGCCATCAGCGCCGAATCGATGGTGATCGAGGCCAACCGGCGCGCCGCCGAGCTGTTCGGCTATCGGGGCGACGAGATGGTCGGGCTGGCGCTCGAACAGCTCATCCCGCCGCAATACCGTCAGCGCCACGGCCAGCTCATCCAGCGCTTCCTCAATGGGCCGGAGCACGAGCGGCGGATGGGCATGCGCACCGAGGTCAGCGGATACCGCAAGGATGGCTCGTCCTTCCCCGCCGCGGCCTCGATCTCCAAGGTGATGAGCAACGGCGAGTGGGTACTGGTGGTCACCCTCAGCGACATCACCGACCGCAAGGTGGCCGAGGAGGAACTGGAGTGGCGCGCCTCGCACGACACCCTCACCGGACTGCCCAACCGCGCGCTGATCCGCGAACGGCTGGCCCACGCGCTGACCCGCTCACGCACCCAGGGACACGGGGTGGGCGTGCTGTTCATCGATCTCGACGGCTTCAAGCTGGTCAACGACAGTCACGGACACGCCACCGGCGACGCCCTCCTGAAGGGCATCGCGCAACGACTGGTCAGCCATGTCCGACCCGGCGACACCGTGGCGCGACTCGGTGGCGACGAGTTCGTGGTGCTCTGCGACCGCGTCGACACCGCGGCGACCCTCACCGCGCTCGCCGAGCGCATCAACGACCTGCTGCGCGAGCCGCTGCAACTCAACCAACACCAACTGTTCGCCACCGCCAGCATCGGCGTGGCGCTCGGTCACGGCACCACCCACAATGCCGATGACCTGCTGCGCAACGCCGACGCGGCGATGTACTCCGCCAAGGAGCAGGGACGCGACGGCGCCCGGCTGTTCAGCGAGGAGATCCACGAACAGGCGCGACGGCGCTTCGATATCAGCAACGGGCTGCGCCAGGCGATCGAACGCGACGAGCTGGAGGTCCGCTTCCAGCCGATCCTCAGCGTCGATACCCTGCAGATCCGCGGCGCCGAGCTGCTGCTGCGCTGGTTCCCGAGCGCCGGCGAGGTCTCACCGGCACACTTCGTGCCGATCGCCGAGATGAACGGGGCGATCGTGCCGATCGGCAAGTGGGTCTTCCGTCAGGCCTGTCTGGCCGAGGCCGAGTGGCGCGCCAGCTTCGGCGCGCGCGCCCCTTATATCAGCGTCAACGTCTCGGCGCGCCAGCTCAACGACGCCACCCTGGTCGATGACTTCGTCGCCATCCTCGAGGCCACCGGAGCCGATCCCGAGCGCATCCTGCTCGAGCTCACCGAGACCTCGCTGATGAGCAACGTCAACTTCAATCTCGGCATGCTGCGCCGACTCGCCGAGCGCGGGCTGCGAGTGGCGGTCGACGACTTCGGCACCGGTTACTCGTCGCTCGCCCAGCTGCTGCGCCTGCCGGTGAGCAGCCTCAAGATCGATCGCGAGTTCGTCGACGGACTCGACAAGCGTCACGACAGCCGCGCCATCGTCTCGGCCGTCTGCAGCATGGCGCGCGCCATGGGACTCGGGGTGATCGCCGAGGGGGTGGAGAACCCCCGCCAGTTCGACTATCTGCGCGACATGGGTTGCGACCACGTCCAGGGCTATCACTTCTATCGCCCGCTGACCGCGCAGACGATGCGCGAGCTGCTCGGTGCCGCGCCGTCCGAGACCACGGTGCTCGCCGAGCACGACCTCTACGCCCTGCTCTATGTCAGCCAGGCCACCGAACCGATGAGTCCGCGCGAGCTACAGGAGCTGCTCAAACAGTCGCGCGAGTCCAATCGACGCCAGGGGCTCACCGGCTTCCTGCTCTATCTCAACGGCAGCTTCATGCAGTTGCTCGAGGGCAGTCGTCCCCGCCTGCTGCGCCTGCTGCAGCAACTGCGCGAGGATCCGCGCCATCACGGCGTGCGGGTGGTCTACGAAGGGGTGGTGAAGCAACGCATCTTCGCCGACTGGAGCATGGGCTTTCGCGACCTCGAGCACCTCGAGGACGACTACGACTTCGCGCGCTGGCGCGCGCGCACCCTCAACTTCGTCGACATGTCCGAGGATGCGCGTGCCTGCTTCAACCTCATCGCCGCCTTCGCCACGCAGACACAGGAACAATCGCGCAACGCACGCTGAACCGCATCAGAGTTCGGCCAGGTCCCCCTTGTGCTGCAGCCAACGGCGCCGGTCGGCGGCGCGACGCTTGGCCAGCAACATGTCGAGCAGCTCGCCGCTGCCATCCTCCGGATCGACGGTGAGCTGAACCAGCCGGCGGGTGTCCGGGGCGATGGTGGTCTCGCGCAGCTGCGCCGGGTTCATCTCGCCGAGTCCCTTGAAGCGCTGCACCCCGACCTTGCCGCGGATGCCCTCGGCGGCGATGCGATCGAGCACGCCGCGCTTCTCGTCCTCGTCGAGGGCGTAGAAGACCTGCTTGCCGACATCGATACGATAGAGCGGCGGCATCGCCACATAGACGTGTCCCTCGACGACCAGACGAGGGAAATGCCGCAGGAAGAGCGCGCACAGCAGGGTGGCGATATGGGCACCGTCGGAGTCGGCGTCGGCGAGGATGCAGATCTTGCCGAAGCGCAGCCGCGAGAGGTCCTCGCTGCCCGGATCGACACCGATGGCCACGGCGATGTCGTGCACCTCCTGCGAGGCAAGCACCTCGGCGGGGTCGACCTCCCAGGTGTTGAGGATCTTGCCGCGCAGCGGCAGGATCGCCTGGAACTCGCGATCGCGCGCCTGCTTGGCCGACCCCCCGGCCGACTCGCCCTCGACCAGGAACAGCTCGCTGCGCTCGGGGTCGGTGGCGGTGCAGTCGGCAAGCTTGCCGGGCAGCGCCGGTCCCTGGGTGACCTTCTTGCGGGTGACGGTGCGCCCGGCGCGCAACCGCGCCTGGGCCGCGCCGATGGCCAACTCGGCGATACGCTCGCCGGACTCGACGTGCTGGTTGAGCCACAGGCTGAAGGCATCCTTGACCACCCCGGAGACGAAGGCTGCGCACTCGCGCGAGGACAGTCGTTCCTTGGTCTGGCCGGAGAACTGGGGGTCGATCAGCTTGACCGAGAGGATATAGGCGATGCGGCTCCAGACATCATCCGGGGTCAGCCGCACGCCGCGCGGGAGCAGGTTGCGGAACTCGCAGAACTCGCGCACCGCCTCGGTCAGCCCGGTGCGCAAGCCATTGACATGGGTGCCACCCTGCAGCGTCGGGATCAGGTTGACATAGCTCTCGGCCACCGGCTCGCCGCCCTCGGGCAGCCACACCAGCGCCCAGCTCGCCGCCTCGTTGGTGCCCTGCATGTCGCCGACGAAGGGCTGCTCGGGGAGGCGCTCGACGCCGCCGAGCGCCTGCAGCAGATAGTCCTTGAGTCCGTCCTGATAGCACCAGCAGTGCTCCTCGTCGGCGGCCTCGTCGCGCAGTCGCACCTCGAGCCCGGGGCAGAGCACCGCCTTGGCGCGCAGCAGATGGATCAGCGCACGCACCGCGATCCTGGGGCTGTCGAAATACTTGGGGTCGGGCCAGAAGCGCAGCCGGGTGCCGGTGTTGTTGCGCCCGACACTGCCGACCACGGTCAGCTCGCTGACCTTCTCGCCGTCGGCGAAGGCCATGTGCGACTCCTGACCGCCACGACGCACCCACACCTCGAGGCGATTCGACAGGGCGTTGACCACCGAGACGCCGACACCATGCAGGCCGCCGGAGAAGCGATAGCTGCCGCTGCCGAACTTGCCCCCGGCATGGAGCTTGGTGAGGATCACCTCGACGCCCGGCTGGCCGAGCTGGGGGTGCAGATCGACCGGCATGCCACGACCGTCGTCGGCGACCTCCAGCGAGCCATCGGCGAACACCACCACTTCGATGCGCCTGGCATGGCCGGCGAGCGCCTCGTCGACGCTGTTGTCGATCACCTCCTGGGCGAGGTGGTTGGGGCGGGTGGTGTCGGTGTACATCCCGGGGCGCTTGCGCACCGGGTCGAGACCGCTGAGGACCTCGATGGCTGAGGCGTCGTAGTTGCCGGTCATGGCCGTGCTGGATCTTCCTGTGGCGGGGTGATGGACGAGAACGAGCGGTGCGCAAGACGCGCTGGTTTGACCACTCAACCGACCTACGGTACCGTACCTGCAAACACCGGTTCAAACCCGATGACGAAAGCCCCCGAGCACTCCCCGCCAACCTTCGAACAGGCACTCGCCGAACTGGAGTCGATCGTCGACGCCCTCGAGCAGGACGAGATGACGCTCGAGCAGTCGCTCGACGCCTTCGAGCGCGGCATCGGCCTCACCCGCACCTGTCAGCAGGCACTGGAGACGGCAGAGCAACGGGTGCGCATCCTCACCGACGCTCGGCCGGACGCCGAGCCAGAAGCCTTCGACACCCATGACTGAGACCAATCTGGACGCCTTCCGCTCGCGCTACCAGGCGCGCGTCGAGAACACGCTCGAGCAACTGCTGCCGAGCACCAGCGTGGAGCCGGCTCGCCTGCACGAGGCCCTGCGCTATACCGTGCTCGGTGGCGGCAAGCGCATCCGCCCGCTGCTGACCTATGCCGCCGGCGAGGCGCTCGCCATCGACCCCGAACTGCTCGACCGGCCGGCCTGCGCGGTGGAGCTGATCCACGCCTACTCGCTGATCCACGACGACCTCCCGGCAATGGACGACGACGACCTGCGTCGCGGCCAGCCGACCTGTCACCGCGCCTACGACGAGGCCACCGCGATCCTCGCCGGCGACGCCCTGCAGACGATCGCCTTCCAGGCCCTGGCCGAGGCCCCGGGGCTCTCCGCCGAGAGTCGGGTGGGCATGGTCACCGCGCTGGCGCGCGCCAGCGGCTCGCGCGGCATGGTCGGCGGTCAGGCGCTCGACCTCGCCGCCGAGGGCGAGGGGACCCAACTCGACGTCGCCATGCTCGAGCACATCCATATCCACAAGACCGGCGCGCTGATCCGCGCCTCGGTACAGATGGCCCTGCTCGCCCGCAGCGACGCCACCGACGACCAGCGCGAGCGGCTCGACCGCTATGCCAAGTGCATCGGTCTGGCCTTCCAGATCCAGGACGACGTGCTCGACGTCGAGGGCGACACCGCGCTCATCGGCAAGACCGCCGGACGCGACCAGGTGCTCGAAAAGGCCACCTATCCGTCGCTGGTCGGGCTCGCCCAGGCCAAGGCGATGGCGCGCGAGCTGACCGACGAGGCACTCTCGGCGATCAGCATCTTCGGCGAGCGCGCCGCTGCGCTCACCGCCATCGCCGAGGGGCTGAGCACCCGCCGCAGCTGAGAACCCCGTCACCGCCCGGGGCCGACCCGGGCGACTGTCGACACCAGACCCATTGTCTTGTCGCCGCAACACCCCCAGGGTTTGCGGCGATATCTCTTTTCCGCCGATCCGTCGAGGAAGCGAACCCATGGAGCATGTGCTCGAGTCCAACCGTTGCAACGCGACCGCCGATATCGCTGACGTCCAGGGGAGCGCCGACACCCGTCGCATCGCCATCGACAAGGTCGGCATCAAGGACATCCGCCACCCGGTGCGGGTGCGCGACCGCAGCGGCAATGAGCAGCATACGGTGGCGACCTTCAACATGTACGTCTACCTGCCGCACGATTTCAAGGGCACGCACATGTCGCGCTTCGTGCAGGTACTCAACAACCATGAGGAAGAGATCGGCGTCGCCTCCTTCAAGGACATGCTCGCCGAGATGTCGACCCGGCTCGAGTCCGAGGCCGGCCACATCGAGATGCGCTTCCCCTTCTTCATGCGCAAGCAGGCCCCCGTCTCCGGGGTGCAGAGCCTGCTCGACTACGAGGTGACGCTGATCGGCGAGATCCGTCACGGCGAGCCGGCGCTGCAGGTCAAGGTGGTGATCCCGGTCACCAGCCTGTGCCCCTGCTCGAAGAAGATCTCGGCCTACGGCGCGCACAACCAGCGCTCGCACGTCACCCTGCAGGTGCGCATGCGCGACTTCATCTGGATCGAGGAGCTGATCGAGATGGTCGAGTCGGAGGCCTCCTCCGAGCTGTTCGGCCTGCTCAAGCGCCCCGACGAGAAGTACGTCACCGAGCACGCCTACGACAACCCCAAGTTCGTCGAGGACATGGTGCGCGACGTTGCCAAGCGGCTCAACGAGGACGATCGCATCCTCTACTACGTGGTCGAGGCGGAGAACTTCGAGTCGATCCATAACCACTCGGCCTACGCCCTGATCGAGCGCGACAAGGAGGCCGAGGCCCGCACCGCCGAGGCCTCGCTCTGACCATCCCGGCGTGAGCGCACCGCGTCGCCTGCTGCTGCACGGTTTCACCGGCACCGCCGCCGACTGGGCGACGCGCTGCGCGCACGACCCCGAGGCGCTGGCCATCGACCTCCCCGGTCACGGCGCCGCCCCGCCCCCACGGGGCGACTTCGCGAGCACCATCGCCGCGCTGCTCGCCCAGCTACCGCCCTCGATCGACGAGCTGATCGGCTACTCGCTCGGCGGCCGGGTCGCACTCGGCCTGCTGCAGGGCGCGCCCGAGCGCTTCCGGCGCGCCACCCTGATCTCCGCCCATCCCGGACTCACCGACCCGGCCGCGCGCGCGCGCCGTCGCGCGGCCGACCGACGCTGGATCGAGCTGCTGCGCACACAGGGCATCGGCGCCTTCGTCGACGCCTGGGAGCAACTGCCGCTGTTCGCCACCCAGACCCGCGCCGCCCCCGCCGCACTCACCCGCCAGCGCGCCCAACGTCTCGCCCAGGACCCCGAGGGCCTGGCCGCCGCGCTCGCCGTGCTCGGGCTCGGCGAGATGCCGCCGACCTGGCGCACCCTCGCCCGTCACCCCGGTCGAGTGCGCTGGATCGTCGGCGCCGACGATGCCAAGTTCCTCGGACTGGCGCGCCGGGTGGCGATGCTGCGCCCGAGGCTCCAGCTCCACGTCATCCCCGGCGCCGGGCACAACCCGCTGATCGAGGCCCCGGCGCGGCTCGACGCATTGCTCGACCCACGATGAACCGCGCCATCGCCCCGACCAGCCCCGCGCTCATCCTGCCCCTGGCGCTGCTCGCGGCGCTGACCCCCTTCGCCATCGACATGTACCTGCCCGGCCTGCCCGAGATCGCCCGCGCGCTCGACGGGCCGATCGAGCTGGCGCAGCTCAGCGTGGCCATCTATCTCGGTGTCTTCGCCCTCGCCCAGCTGGTCATCGGCCCGCTCTCCGACGTGCTCGGCCGACGCCTGACCATCAGCGCCGGGCTGGGGCTGTTCATGACCGCCGCGCTCGGCTGCGCCCTGGCGCCGAGCCTGCCGGTGCTGATCGGCGCGCGCGCCATCCAAGCCCTCGGCGGCGCCGCGGTGGCGGTCACGGTGCCGGCGCTGGTGCGCGATCTCTACGACAAGGAGGACTATGCCCGCGTCATGGCGCTGATCATGCTGGTGATGTCCTTCGCGCCGCTGGTCGCCCCCACCCTGGGCGCACTGGTGATCGGGCTCGGCGGCTGGCGCACGGTGTTCATCGCGCTGCTGGCGATCGGTACGGTGGCGCTGGCGCTGTTTCTCGCGCTCATCCCCGAGACCCTGCACCACCAGCACCGTCATCGTCTCGACCTCGGCCACATCCTGCGCAACTATCTGCGCCTGTTCGGCCACCGCGCCGCGCTCGCCTATCTGCTCGCCGGCGCCAGCAGCTTCTCCGGGATGATGGTGTTCATCGTCGCCTCGCCCTATGTCTATATCGAGTACTACGGGCTCGGCGCCGGCCAGTTCGGCCTGGTGTTCGCCGCCAACGTCGCCCTGACCATGGTGACGGCCACGCTCAACGCCCGACTGATCCCCCGTCTCGGCGCCGACCGTCTGCTCGCCATCGGTCTCGCCACCCAGGCGACGGTGGCGCTCGTGGCCTTGGGGCTGGCGCTCCACGGCGCACCGCCGATCTGGTTGCTGGCACCGACCACCGCGCTCTATCTGGGGATGATGGGACTGGTGCTGGGCAACGCCACCGCCGGCTTCATGAGCTTCTTCCCGCGTCTGGCCGGGACCGCCTCGGCGCTCGCCGGTGCCGCGCGCTTCGGCGCCGGCGCCGCGGTGGCCACGTTGATCAGTCTGGTCCACGACGCCAGCCCGACGCCGCTGCTGCTGGGCATGGCCGGCAGCGGACTGGCGGCACTGTTGTTGTTCCATCTCGTCCGTCCGCGCCACGACGCCCCGTCATGATCCAGGACCCCCAGCAACGGGCTCGACTGCTCGAACACTTCGCCTTCCTGCGCACCGCCGAGCGCGATTTCCGCGAGGCCTTCTTCGACCGCGCCGTCACCGCGCGGCTGCCGGCCGGACACATCATCTGTCACGACGGCGGCAGCTGTGCACAGCTGGCGCTGGCGCTGGCGGGCACGGCGCGGATCTACAAGCTCGGCGAGAACGGTCGCGAGGTCACCCTGTATCGCATCGGGCCGGGCGAGAGCTGCGTGGTCACCGCCGCCTGCATCCTCAGCGCGCGGCCCTTCCCCGCCTTCGCGGTGTGCGAGACGGCGATCGAGGCGGTGGTCGTCGGCGCCGCCGATGTCCGACGCTGGATGGCCGCATCGGCGCCCTGGCGCGAGTTCGTCTTCGGGCTGGTCGCCGAGCGCCTCGGCGAGGTCTTCGGGGTGCTCGACGCGATCCTCTTCAAGCCGCTCGACCAGCGCCTCGCGGCCTTGCTGCTGCATCGCTGGCAGGCCGCCGGACGACCGGCGATGCTGCACACCACCCATCAGGCGCTGGCCGTCGAACTCGGCAGCTCGCGCGAGGTGATCACCCGACTGCTCGGTGAACTCGAGGGCCGCGGCGCGCTGCGTACCGGGCGCGGACGCATCGAGCTGCTCGACCCCGGTCTGCTCGGGGCGCGCGACACGATCGACTGAGGACAGCGGTCTGGACCGCCAGCCGGCAAAACGCGCACAAGTCATGATGACCTGGGTTTGCTCGACGCCGACACGCCAGGACAGGCGCCCCATGGCTCGAGCCCGACCCACGCCTGGGGCGCCGCCTCGACAAGGCCGAGCGACTGCTCGCCACGCCTCTGGCGCTGCTGGGTGACATAGTCACAGAGTGGCGCAGCGCTACGCGTTAACCTCTCGACCATCAACCCATCGACGAGGTAACGACATGACCAAGAACATCGGCTCCACCGACCGCAACATCCGTCTGGCCATCGGCGCAGTACTGCTGCTCTGGGGCCTGATCGCCCAGAACTGGCTCGGCGCCATCGGTCTGGTGCCGCTGGCCACCGCACTGATCGGCTGGTGCCCGGCCTATGTGCCCTTCGGCATCAACACCGCCGCCAAGGACTGATCGTCCGCGACCATATCGGATCGGGGTCACGGCATCAGGCGCCGGTTGGTGCACCTGACCCCGATCTCACGTATCCTTTAGCAGCCAACCCGATCGCACACGATCGGCGGACGCCACGGGAGACGCGAAGGCACCGGCCAGCGCCGGCATCAGGATAGGCCTCTCCCCCCATCCTCGAACCTGGACGCCCGGCCGGACAGCGCCATGCGTCCGAACCGCCCCGTCATGGCCGCACACGACCTACCGAACGGCGACCTCCCCTCCGATGAACTGCTCGCGGTGCTCAACGAGGCCCTGACCAGCGTCATCATCACCAGCGCCGAACTCGACGACGACCACCCCAAGATCCTCTACGTCAACAAGGCCTTCGAGCGCATGACCGGCTATACGCGCGCGGAGCTGATCGGGCGCACACCGCGCATCCTCCAGGGCGAGCGCACCGAGCGCGCGGTCCTCGACCGGCTGCGCCGCAACCTCGAACGGGGCGAGGAGTTTGCCGGCCAGACCGTCAACTATCGCAAGGACGGCACGCCTTACTGGGTCTCCTGGAACATCACCCCGATCCGCAACCCCGACGGCAGCATCCGCTACTTCTTCTCCAACCAGAAGGACGTCACCGAGGAGGTGCGGCTGCGCCAGGCGCTCGAGCGCGAGCGCGCGCTGCTCGCCCAGATCATCGATTGCAACCCGGCGATGATCGGGATCAGCGACGGCCAGCGACTCAGACAGGCCAATGCGGCACTGCGCGAGTATTTCGGCATCCACGACATGGCCGCCTTCCAGCGCGAACGCGGCTGTATCTGTCACTACTTCAAGACGCTCAACGGCCGCCCCTTCACCCCCTCTCCGGCCTGGATCGAGGAGTCGGCGGCGCGCGGACCGGTCAAGCTCCAGGTGGAGTGTCGCGGACGACGCGGCTATCTGCTCGCCGAGTGCCGACGGTTGCCGGATGTCGGTGGTTTCGTGCTCACCCTGCACGACATCACCGACGCCGAACTGGCGCATTGTCGCGCGCTGGAGCAGGCCGAACGCGACCCCTTGACCGGACTGCTCAACCGCCGCGGACTCGACCGGGCGATGGCGCGCACCCGCGGTCGGGCCTGTGAGTACGCGACCGTGTTCATCGATCTCGATCACTTCAAGCGGATCAACGACGAACTCGGGCACGATCGCGGCGATGCGGTACTCCAGGCCGTCGCCAGGGTACTGTGTCAGCACACCCGCAAGAGCGACCTGTGTGCGCGTTGGGGGGGCGAGGAGTTCCTGCTGGTGCTGCCCTACAGCAACCTGAGAGACGGCGAGCGCACCGCCGAGAAGCTACGCCGGGCGATCGCGCGCGAGTCGGCCGTGCCCACCACCGCCAGTCTCGGGGTCAGTCTGGGCCGTCCCGGCGAGCCGCTCGACCAGACACTGGCGCGCGCCGACCAGGCGGTCTATCGCGCCAAGCACAGCGGGCGTAATCGCGTGGCCTGTCTGGCGCCCGAGGACTAGCCCGGCTGGGTCGGGAAGCCGGCGCGCGGCCCCATCTCGTAGCGGTCGCGACTGAACAGCGGCGGTGCCTGCATGTAGACCCCGACCAACCGCGCCAGCGATTCCAGGGCATCGAGATGGATGCGCTCGTAGCCGTGCGAGGCATCGACGCCGAAGGTCACCAGCGCGGTGCGCACGTCGTTGCCGGCCTCGAGCGCGGCGGCGCTGTCGGAGCGGTAGTAGCGGAAGACATCGCGCTGATGGGGGATGGTGAACTCCTGGCAGAGCTGGATGACGCGATGGGTGAGGTGGTAGTCGAAAGGACCGCTCTGGTCGGCCATCGCGATGGTCACCCCGAACTCGCTCGAGTTCTGTCCCGGCGCGGTGGTGCCGTTGTCGATGGTGAGCATCTCGGCGACGTCCTGATGCAACGCCGCCGAGGCGCCGGAGCCGACCTCCTCGGAGATGGTGAACAGCGGATGGCAGTCGACGGGCAGGTCGGGGCGCTCGCGCTGCACCGCCTCGATGGTCGCCAGCAGCACCGCGGCACCGGCCTTGTCGTCGAGATGACGGGCGTTGATGAAGCCGGTGTCGGTGATCTCCGGGCAGGTGTCGATGGCGAGGAAGTCGCCGACGTGCACCCCCAGGCGCAACAGCCCGTGCAGGTCAGAGACCCGTGTGTCGATGCGAAACTCGACGTGATCCCAGCCCCCGGGCTGATTGTCGATCTCGGGACCGAAGGTGTGTCCCGATGCCTTCATCGGCAGGATGGTGCCGCGCAGCTGGCCGGTGTCGGTGAACAGGGTCGCGCGCGCGCCCTCGGCGAAACGCGCGTTCCAGTGCCCAACCGGCACCAGCTGCAAGCGGCCGTTCTCCTTGAGTCCCTTGACCATGGCGCCGAGGGTGTCGATGTGGGCGACCACGGCGCGGTCGGGCTGTGACACCCGCCCTTCCAGGGTGGCGCGGATCGCCCCGCGCCGGGTCAGCTCGAAGGGCACGCCGAGGCGCTCGAGCTCTTCGCACACCAGGTGCACCACCCGATCGGTATAGCCCGAGGGGCTCGGCGTGAACAACAGCTTCAGCAGGATATCGACCAGGTAATTCGAGTCGATGGCGGGTAACTTCAAGGGAACTCCTCCCGGGTCGCGGTCTGCGGGAACAACAGGTCGACGAAGCGCTCGGCGGTCGGCTGCGGCTCGTGGTTGGCCAGGCCCGGACGCTCGTTGGCCTCGATGATCACATACTCGGGCTCGGAAACCGAGGGCACGATGAAGTCGAGTCCGGTCACCGGGATCTCGAGCGCGCGCGCCGCGGCCTCGGCGGCCTCGGCGAGCGCCGGGTGCAGCTCGGCGGTGACATCGTGGATGGTCCCGCCGGTATGCAGGTTGGCGGTCTTGCGCACCTGCAGCATCTGCCCCTCGGGCAGGATGTGCTCGAGCACGAAGCCGGCCTCGCGCACGCAGCGCGAGGTCTCCTCGTCCATCGGGATGTTGCTCTCGCCGCCGGTGGCGGCGCGCCGGCGGCGGCTCTGCGCCTGGATCAGGTCGCGGATACTGTGGCGCCCGGTGCCGACGACGTGCGCCGGACGGCGGATGGCGGCGGCCACCACCTGGTAGTCGATGACGATGATGCGCAGGTCGTGGCCCTGCACGTACTCCTCGAGGATCACCGTCTCGCAGACCCGACGCGCCGCGCCGATCGCCAGCTCCAGCGACTTGGCGTCGCGCACATCGACGCTGATCCCCGCCCCCTGCTCGCCGCGCGCGGGCTTCACCACCAGGCTGCCGAGCCGCGAGAGCAGCGCTTCGGCCTGATCGAGCGCCTGGAAGCGGGCCTGTTCGGGCACCCGCAGCCCGGCATGGCGCAACAGCCGGTGGGTGACCGCCTTGTCGTCGCAGCGGCTCATCGCCACCGCACTGGTCATCTCGCTGAGACTCTCGCGACACACCACCCGACGACCGCCGAGGGTCAGCGCGAAGTAGCCCGCCTCGGCGTCGATCACCTCGACCCCGATGCCGCGACGCCGCGCCTCCTTGACGATGATGGTGGCATAGGGGTTGAGATCGGCCTCGGGCTGACGTCCCATGAACAATGGCTCGTTGAAGGCGTTCTTGTTCTTGACCGCGAACGCCGGGATGCGGCCGAAGCCGAGCTTCTGGTAGAGACGAATGGCGTTGCTGTTGTCGTGGATCACCGAGAGATCGAGGAAGGCGCGACCACGCGCCAGATAATACTCGATGACCTGACGCACCAGCGTCTCGCCGATCCCCGGATAGGGGGCCTGGGCGTCGACGGCCAGCGCCCACAGGCTGGCGCCGTTCTCGGGATCGTCGAAGGCTGCGGCATGGTCGACACCGTTGACCACGCCGAGCAGCGAGCCGTCCTGCTCGTCCTCCGCGACCCAGTAGGTCAGCACCTTGGAGGTGCGGTTCGCCCAGACGAAGTCCGCCCCCGGCGGCACCATGCCGCGACTGATATAGAGCCGCTGGATCGCCTCGGCGTCGGCACGGCAGTTGACCAGGCGGATATGGAACCCCTTGGGGCGGCGCTGGCAGGACTGGTAGCGCTCGAACCACAGCCGGAAGGTGTGCGAGGGGTCGAGGAAGAGGTCCTGCGGCGCCTGCGCCAGCACCACGTGCGGCTCATTGAGATAGAGCGCCACGTCGCGGGTACCGGGGCGCTCCTGCTGGAGCGCGCGCGCGATCTCGGCCGGGTCGCTGAAGGTCTGCCCGAACAACAGCCTGCCCCAGCCGCAGTCGACGCTGGCCGACTGCCCCAGGGTCTGATCGGTCCGTGGTCGGCGGTCCCAGTTCTTGACCGATGGGGCACGGCTGCGCTCGAGACGGTGATGGATGCGCTCTTTCATGGTCATGCTGGCTGTCCTGTCTGCGTCACTGGCATGGATCGGATGACGTCGCTCGGGCGCCAGGGCGAAGTCCGACCGGACGCATCCGACCGAACCCCAGGCCAAGCGCTCGCAGCCGCCGCGAGGCGGGTGCGAGCGCATGATTCAACGCATGCCGGGCGGCCCGGCAGGTCGTTCCCTGACGCCGCCCGCGCTCAGATCCCGTGTTCCTGCAGCCACAGCTCGAGCAGCGCCACCTGCCACAGCTTCGAGCCGCGCAGCGGGGTGATGTGCTCGTCGGGCGCGGCCAGCAGGTGCTCGACATAGTCCGCGCGGAACAGCCCGCGCTCGCGGGCACGCTGCGAGCGCACCAGGTCGGTCACCGTCTCCAGCACCTCCCCGCGCAGATACTTCAGCGCGGGCACCGGGAAATAACCCTTGGGACGATCGATCACCTCGCTGGGGATGATCTTGCGTCCGATCGCCTTGAGCACACCCTTGCCGTCATCGGTGAGCTTGTGCTCGCCGGGCATCCGCGCCGCCAGCTCGACCAGTTCGTGATCGAGGAAGGGCACGCGCGCCTCCAGCCCCCAGGCCATGGTCATGTTGTCGACCCGCTTGACCGGGTCGTCGACCAGCATGATCTGCTGATCGAGTCGCAACGCCTTGTCGAGCGCGTCGCTGGCGCCGGCGCCGGCGAAGTGCGCGGCGATGAAGGCGCGGCTGTGGTCGGCGCCGTGGAAGCGCGGATCGACCGCCTCGCAGAACTCGGCATGGCTACGATCGCAGAAGGCGCGGGCATAGTCACCGACCGGGTCGCTGCTGCCGACCATCGGCGGGTACCAGTGATAACCGGCGAAGACCTCATCGGCCCCCTGCCCGCTCTGCACCACCTTGACGTGCTTGGCCACCTCCTGCGAGAGCAGGTAGAAGCCGATGACATCATGGCTGACCATCGGCTCGGACATCGCCCGCACGCAGTTGGGCAGCTCCGGGAGCAGCCGCGCGGCCGAGTCGACACGGATCTTGTGGTGCGTGGTGCCGTAGTGACGGGCGATGATGTCGGAGTACTGGAACTCATCGCCGGCCTCGCCGCCGACCGACTCGAAGCCGACCGAGAAGGTGTTGAGTCCGCGCTGGCCGTGCTCGGCGAGCAGACCGACGATCAGGCTCGAGTCGAGTCCGCCGGAGAGCAGCACACCGACGTCGACGTCGGCCACCAGGCGGCGCTCGACGGCGGTGCGCAGCGCCGCGAGGACGCGCTCCTGCCAGTCCTCGTAACCGAGTCCGCGCTCCTCGGCCAACGGCTCGAAGCTCGGCGACCAGTAGCAGCGATCGCGCTGACGGCCATCGGGCTCGACGACGCGGATGGTCGCCGGCGCGAGCTTGCGCACCCCGGCGAGCATGGTGTGCGGCGCCGGCACCACCGAGTGGAAGTGCATGTAGTGGTGCAGCGCCACCGGATCGATCTCGGTGTCGACGCCGCCGCCGGCGAGCAGCGCCGGCAGGGTCGAGGCAAAGCGTAGCCCGCCGGCGACCTCGGCGAGATAGAGCGGTTTGATGCCGAGACGATCGCGCGCCAGGGTCAACCGCCCGCTGTCGCGCTCGGCGATGGCGAAGGCGAACATGCCGTGGAAGCGCTCGACACAGGCATCGCCCCAGGCATGAAAGGCCTTGAGCACCACCTCGGTATCGCCCTCGGAGAAGAAGCGATAGCCCTTGGACTCGAGCGCACCGCGCAGCTCGCGATAGTTGTAGATGCATCCGTTGAAGGCGATCGACAGCCCCAGCTCGCTGTCGACCATCGGCTGCGCGGCATGATTGCTCAGATCGATGATCGACAACCGGCGATGGGCGAGCGCCACCCGACCCTGTTGCCAGACCCCATGACCGTCGGGGCCCCGCGGGGTCATGGCCGCATTCATGGCACTCAGGGCGTCAAGGTTCGCCGGGAGGTCGTCGAAGCGGATCTCACCGCAGAAACCACACATAGTCAGGTTCTCCTAGGGATTGGGCGAAGACATCCACGGCAGCCGACCGGGGTCGGACTCGAAACGAGAGGACGGCCAATCCACGAGGGGTGGCTCGCAACGACCAGGGGGGAAGTAGACACATGACCGCTGACTGTCAACGGCTCGTGACCCCGGAACGGACCGCACCGCGAGCGGCGCAGGAGGCGAGGAGACTGGCTGGACCGATCGGCTGAGCACTCATGGCCTTTCGTCCGCAGATCTTTGGATTTTGAGAAGAAACGGACTGTTATGTTAACCGACACCGGATCGTGTTTCCACAAACGCCCCGTGTATGACCCTTACGCGCACCGCCAGACTATTCCGTTCTCCCCCCTCGACCCCCATTGTCCGATCTGAAGCGGGCGCGCCTCAGGCCTCCGTCCGCCCATATCTTCTATATCAGCAATGGACCAGGCATCCAGATGGCAGAACAAGCGAGAGCCCCGAAGATCGTCACCCACAGTCACTACGCCACCAGCTTCGAGGCCGAGTCGGAGGCGGAGGTCTATGACCCGCGCAAGGAGGGGCTGGTGCGCGAGATGCTCGACGCGCTCG
>NZ_RHFJ01000160.1:0-366 GCF_003718675.1 Marichromatium sp. AB32 | reverse complement strand
GGCTCCGGGCGCTCCGCCCGCCGCAACCGCTGGTGCAACCGATCCGTCCCAACCTGCAATGGTCGGCCGACTTCATGAGCGATGCGCTGAGCAGCGGCATGAGCTATCGCACCTTCAACCTCATCGACGACTACAACCGCGAGGCGCTGCGTATCGAGGTCGACGTCTCGCTGACTTCGGCGCGCGTCATCCGCGTGCTCGAACAGGTCATCAGTGTCCGGGGGCGCCCCGAGCGTCTGTGTCAACTCCCCCTTTTTAGGTCCATCCCATAAATAGACACTGCGGCATGTCCGCGGCGGTTAAGAAACTCGATTGGTGAAAGATCGCCGAGCGACTCGTGCGGTCGGCGCAGGTTGTATTCGTCGA
>NZ_RHFJ01000159.1:0-378 GCF_003718675.1 Marichromatium sp. AB32 | reverse complement strand
GAACAGACCTCGCCGCTGTTCGACGCACGCGAATACGACGCCGTCGTGAGTTCCGGCGAGAACGTGACCGCCGGGCTGATGGCGCTGACGCTGCAGGAAATGGACGTGCCCGCGCGCAGCTGGCAGGGCTGGCAGGTGCCGCTGAAGACCAGCTCGGCCCATTCGGCGGCGCGAATCGAGGCCATTCCGCGCGCCAATATCGACCAGAAATTCGCCGAGGGCATGAAGGTCGCGGTGGTCGCGGGCTTTCAGGGCATCAGCTCCGAGGGCCGCATCACCACGCTGGGCCGGGGCGGGTCGGACACCACGGCCGTGGCCTTTGCCGCCGCCTTCGACGCGGTGCGCTGCGACATCTATACCGATGTCGACGGGGTCTAC
>NZ_RHFJ01000158.1:0-381 GCF_003718675.1 Marichromatium sp. AB32 | reverse complement strand
TGTCTGATCTTGATGATGCATTTAGCGTTTTTCGTTGCCATGGCATCATGAATTGTGTAAGTGTTTGTCCTAAGGGATTAAATCCGACGAAAGCCATCGGTCACATTAAGTCGATGTTGGTTAATCGTTCGGTTTAATTTACTCGCTCTTAGGAATGTCGCAGTGTTGCGGATCACCCGATATGACCGCTTCACTGCTTCAGTAATATACGAGTAAAGAATACAAAAATTGCCGACCGTATTTTTAGTCGGCTGTTATAGCTCGGCAAAGACCGAAGCAAACGTGAAAACTACTGGTTAAGGGAAAATATGCACAACGGCGTGATGAAGGCATGGCGCGAGTCTTCACACTTGGCTGGCGCCAATGCAACTTATGTAGAGG
>NZ_RHFJ01000157.1:0-386 GCF_003718675.1 Marichromatium sp. AB32 | reverse complement strand
ACCCGCTTGTCGATCGCCGCCTCCAGGGCGCGGGCGTCGCTCAGTGCCTGCTCGGTCTGACGCAGCCGCCCGGCGGCGATCGCCGCCGCCCAGCTCTTCTCGCGCACCTCGCCGGCGATCTCCCAGCGCAGCCGCCGGTCGAGGCTGCCGGCCTGACCGCCGACGGCGGCGGCGACCTGGCGGCGCGCGTCGCGCTGACCGGGCAGCCACAGCGGCATGTCGACCATGGTCTCGACCTCGTAGGCCCCGGCGTCCTCGGTGGCGCGGTCGCTGAGATAGCTCAGGCGCAGCGCGGGATCGGCGGCGAAGGGGCTGGCGGCCTGACGGGCGAGGGCGTCGCGCTCGCCGGTGATGGCCTGGGGGCGAGCCAGCTCGCCGCTGCGTTC
>NZ_RHFJ01000156.1:0-388 GCF_003718675.1 Marichromatium sp. AB32 | reverse complement strand
GGACCATGACAAACTGCTGCAACAATACCGCCATCTTCATAGTGTTTTGCAGAAATCTTGGCAAAATCTTCGTTGCTCGCTAGGTCTGAAAGAAGACCAAAACCACCCGGATAGAAGATCGCATCATAGTTGTCACCGTTGATTTGTGACACTGGAATCGTGTTGTTGATGCGGTTCTGGAAATCATCATCCGCCAAGATTTTCTCGTTCACTGCGTCGCCTTCGATGTCGGTTCCGTACAGTGGTGCTTGTCCACCTTTGATAGAGGCAATGTCGTAATCGAAGCCTGCACCTAGTAGCTCGCTAAGGGCATGAGTGAGCTCTGGCGCGTAAGTTCCGTTTGCTTGGTCAGTTTCACCAAGAGTCGCATGGTTCGTCACAATGATGA
>NZ_RHFJ01000155.1:0-389 GCF_003718675.1 Marichromatium sp. AB32 | reverse complement strand
ATAAAGATCTCATTCACTTTATTAAAACTACCTCAAAGGCGGCAGATTGGATGGCAAGTAATTGCTCTGGCGCGTATTTGTTAGCCGAAGCTGGCCTTTTAAACGGCAAAAAAGCAACAACTTGGGCCGGAGGTGAAAACGGCTTTCAAAGAGATTACCCAGCAGTCAAAGTACAAGTCGACCAGAATTTTGTCATTGATGATGGCGTTATCACTTCGAACGGTAGCCTAGTTAGCTATCAAGCTGCTCTTAAGCTACTTCACCTTATGACTTCAGAGTCTAAAGCTCAGGAAGTCGCAGATGCCATCCAGTACTCACGTTTTTCCAACCAACCATTTTAAGCGTGTAAGAAAGTAATCAGAGCCACCCTTCGATATTTCGAAGGTTAA
>NZ_RHFJ01000154.1:0-390 GCF_003718675.1 Marichromatium sp. AB32 | reverse complement strand
ATCTTGTTGCTTTTCATAATAACTCGCCTTTCGTAAAGTTAGCCCCTAACACCTCCTGTACTAGAGGAATGCCAGTTTGAACAACATCCAACCTGACTATTCAATGCTACTCCTTTCGCTACTTGTGAAATTTGACAAAGCTAACATTTACTACAACATCAAACGACGAGCTTATTTTTATCTTTCAGACACTTACTGGATTTTAAAACACTTACTAGCAAATCGTTCCACCGCTTACCAGGATATCGCTATCATGGGCAATACAAACTTGCGCCACCAGCCTTAGCCCTTCGACTATCATGTCCAAAGACATAGAAGGCTGACTGCCATCTGCTGCTTGTTCTGGCAATAATGGAATATGAACAAACCCGTGACGAATCGGATTGAGAT